>DLBG01000098.1 GCA_002494135.1 Lachnospiraceae bacterium UBA7027 | reverse complement strand
GTGTTGTTTCCTTCAAATTTGTAATAAATCTTTGCGGGAGTCTGAAGTTTCTCCTCTAAGCAGTATGCACGCACCAGGGGAGAGGGACGATACATTTTATAGAAATTGCGGATTTCTTCCGGAATCTCGATGTAAGCGTTGTCGTTGTCCAGTTCCTGCTTTACAAGCTCATCGCAGAACACTCCGCCGAGTTCTTCCGCAGTCATGGGCTGTCCGGTTCCGGGATTCAGTAACGGTGCCGGTTTGTTTTTCATATCCGCACGGACATTGTACCATGCCTTCGGCATCTCGCTTTCTTCTAAGTAAATTTTGTAAGGGATTTCTTTGTTTGGCATGTCAATGCCTCCTTTCTTCCGCTTGTGCGGATTAATATTTTTATATGCAATGCGTTTTGCGCTGATTGCCCGTTTTTATTTAAAGTGTATCGGCGATGCTGTAGATCAGTTTCTCCGTTTTCTCCCAGCCGAGGCAGGCATCTGTAATGGACTTGCCGTAAACGCCTTCGCCGATTTTCTGGTTGCCGTCCTCGATGTAGCTTTCCACCATGAAGCCTTTTACCAGCTTGCCGATATCCGCGTTATGACGGCAGGCATGAAGTACTTCGGAAATGATTCTGGGCTGCTCAAACGGATTCTTTCCGGAGTTCGCATGGTTGGTATCGATGACTACGGACGGATTTAAGTACTCGCCCTTCTGGTACTCTTCGTAAAGTCTGATCAGATCTTCGTAATGATAGTTCGGAAGGCTCTGTCCGTGCTTGTTTGTATATCCGCGAAGGATGGAATGGCAGTGAACGTTTCCTTCGGAATGCACTTCCCAGCCTCTGTAAATAAAGGTGTGTCCGTGCTGTGCCGCATTGATGGCATTCATCATAACGGAGTAATCACCGGACGTCGGATTCTTCATACCGACGGGAACGGAAATACCGGATGCTACCAGTCTGTGCTGCTGGTCTTCCACGCTTCTTGCGCCGACCGCAACATATCCGAGCAAATCATCCAGATACTGGTAGTTCTCGGGATAAAGCATTTCATCTGCACAGGAGAAACCGGTCTCCTCCACGGCACGCATGTGAAGGTGACGTGTGGCAAGGATTCCCTTGAACATATCCGGTTTTTCGTTGGGGTTCGGCTGATGCAGCATTCCCTTGTAGCCTGCGCCCGTGGTTCTGGGCTTGTTGGTATAGATTCTGGGCACAATGAAGATTTTATCTTCCACCTCGTCCTGAATTCTCCGAAGACGTAAGGTGTAATCGATAACGCTGTCTTCATTGTCCGCGGAACAGGGGCCGATAATCAGTAAAAGACGGTTATCCTTCCCTTCAAAAATCTTCTTAATCTGCGCATTGCGCTTCTCCACGGTTTCGCTCATTTTTCCCGTCAGCGGATGCATTTCCTTTACTTCCGCGGGGATTGCCAGTTTTCTTTCAAATTCCATTGCCATAATATATTCTTCTTTCTGCCCGTCCTTCCGACAGGGCTTTCTTTATCTTTTGTCTCTGCAGCTTTGTGTTATTATCTTCTGCTTTTTGTTTTTTTGCTTTTTTTCGCAGCTGTTTTTTCAAATCGAATCATTCTAAAATGACATCCGCCGGGTAGTTGCCGAGCACCTTGACGCTCTCGCAGTTCTCTCCGAGTGCCCGAAGCATCTCTACTCCCTTTACGCTTCCCAAGTCTCCCTCTCCTTCAATGTAGAAGTAATAACTCCAGAGAAGCGTTTTCTGCGGGCGGCTCCGAAGCGTTCTCATGTTGAATCCGAAATCGCCGATGGTCGTAATCGCTCTTGCCACGGCGCCGGCCTCGTTCTTGACAATCAGAATCAGGGTAAAGGCCTCTTTGCGCTTAAAAACCTCTCTCTGCTTTTCACTGTCCGGATCTTTCCCTGCTGATAATACCACAAATCGCGTCGTATTGCTTTCACTTTCGTTAATTGCCTGCTCCAAAACTTTCAATCCGTAGATTTCGGCGGTTTCCCTGCTTGCGATTGCCGCTACGGACGGATCTTTCAAGAGTGCCACCTCTTTGGCCGCCAGTGCGGTATTGGTGGCAACCCTTTTTTCAAATCCGTGGAGGTAAATGTATTCACTACACTGGTCCAGAGCCTGAGGATGGCTGTAGACCGTTTTTATCTTTGTCAGATCGGTTTCTTCGATCCCGAGGAGGTTGTGGACAATCGGCAGTTCGAAGATGCCCGCAATTTTCAGATTCCCGCCGTAAAGAAGATCGGTCACCTGCGCAACTTCTCCGGCGTAGCTGTTTTCAATCGGCAGGACCGCATAGTCGCATTCCTTCTTTTCCACCGCTTCGTATGCCTGACGGAAGGAGGAGTAGGAAATTATGTCCGCTTCGGGAAAAATCTTTCCAGCCACGATTCCCGCGTAAGCTCCCTGCACTCCGCTGTATGCTATTTGCAATTTATTTTCCGCCATTTGTTTCTCCACAGTAAATCGTCATCTTAAATTCGTTTTCCAGTTTCCCGGGTTATTTCATAAAAAAGCCCTGTCCGATAAAGGACAGGGCCGCATTTTAACTCATTTCCAAACGTTCCTTACCTTCATCCCATACTCACAGACGTATTCTTAAAGTACCAACGCCAATAAAGGCCGGCAAAAAAGTTACCAACCTGGAAAAAGGTAAAAGCAAAAGCAGATGCCGTATTCAGTTGTGCATTTCTTTTACTTGTCATGGTTTGTTCCTTCACTGTAACGCTTTAATCGGTCAAAGTGTTATCTGTATCGAAGGATAAACTATAATTGAAAAACTGTCAATCATTTTTTCTGTATTCCAAAGTTTACCGTTATCCCTTCAGCATCTTCTTTGCCTTTTCACACCATTTCAGATAGGCCTCATAGGTATCCACCCCGAAAGAAGCCGTCAGATAGTAATACAGATGGTCTTCCTCCTCTTTAATGGGTTCCAGCGCCCTGCGGTGCATTTTAAGAATGTTCAGATCCTGCCTGACTTCCTCCTCGAAAACTTCAATGTTTCGGTATGCGGTCTCGCGGTCGGATGCGCCCGCAAAAAAGATTTTCAGAAGTGTTTCGTATCGAAGTTCATTGCTTGCCTGCGTCTTTCCAAGCCAGGCATCAAGCGCCTTCTTTCCTTTTGCCGTAATATGGTATGTAATCTTCTCTCTGGCGCCTTCCGTTGCGCTGCTGCTCTTAACCAGTTTGTCTTCTTCCAGTTCTTTCAGCGCAGGGTATATATTCCCGAAACTTCCGTTCCAGAAAAATCGAATTGCTTCGTCGATGCGTTTTTTTATATCGTAGCCTGTCAAATCCTCATGATTTAAAAGTCCGAGAATTACAATATGAATCTTTTTCTCTCTGGCCATTTAGCAAATATTCCTTTCCGATTATCCCTAAAACGATTCCAACACGTTTTCTTTTACATAACGTATCACTTCATCCGTTGTAAAATAATCTTCATGCTTAATGCCGCTGAAGATTTTACATTCTGCATCCTTATAACATCCGGCAAGTTTTTTCTGAAGCGTGTCGCTTAATGTTTCGTCGGCGTCCGATCCGATTACAGTTGTCGGACAGTTTGTTTCGGCTGCATAGCGATCCACACGGATATTATTTTTGATAAAAACGTCAAGCGGCCCCCAAAAAATCGGGATGATTTTATTATACATATCCGCGCTTGTGCGGTACCCGGATGCAAGTACCAGATGTTTACATTCCCTCACGCTTGCAAGATATGCCGCCATTCCGCAGCCGTAACTGTGACCGAAGATATAAATCTCTCTCCCCGGATATTTCTCTTTTGCATAATCATATAATTCCTCTGCCGTTTTTTGCATCGAGCGCAAATTCATTCTGCCCCGGCTTTTCTGTGTGCCGTAATAATCCGCCGAAAGCATCGGGCAGTCAAAGGCGCCTCCGTACATCCCTATTGTGTTATAGGCGATATACATGGAACCGCCGAAGAACAGAATCACCTGGTCCGATTCTTTGTCCATGTTGTAACCGTACCCGTATAAATTCCCGGAGATTTGTATTTCCGAAGGCTCATACCGTGTCTCCTTTAATTTTCTATCCCCTTTGTAAAATGAATAGGAGACGGTCTGCATGACGGCATCCGTTGCAAAATATACAATCAGAATAATCATTATAATCTTCAAAACGATGTAAGCTATGTTCACTCTTTTCTTCCTCATCATTCTTCCGCCGTTTCCAATTATATCATTTTGATATATCTGTTTGATATATAATACGTTCATTTCTTTCTTTTGTCAACAAAAAACCATATAAAAAGCGCACTTCCCAATGCGAAACCGCTACGCTCTTTTCATAAAAACAGGGTGTCGGAAACCGACACCCTGTAACGATTCAAAAATGAACCACTAACCCCGTCCCCATGGTCCAATTATTTCAGCATGCTTTCTTCCCAGCTGTCGTAAGGCTTGATTCCCATAAGGCCGGCTACGGTGGGAGCTACGTTTGCAAGTCCGAATGCACCTTCCTTCAACTCGTGACGTGCATCCTTGTCATAGATGATGAAGGGAACCGGATTTAAACTGTGTGCGGTACGAACCTGCACATTTCCCTTCTTGTTTTTCTCAAGCATCTGATCGGAGTTACCGTGGTCAGCGGTAACAATAAGGATATATCCTTCCGCATCACATACTTTTTTGATTCGTGCAAGCTGAAGGTCAACGCTTTCCACAGCGATTTCGGTAGCATCCAGGCTTCCGGTATGGCCAACCATATCACCGTTGGGGAAGTTGCAGCGGATAAATCCGTACTTGTGGCTCTTCATGGCTTCCATAACACAATCCGCAATTTCGGTTGCCTTCATCCAGGGTGCCTCGTCAAAGGAACGAACATCGGAAGGAATCTCGCAGTAATCTTCGAGTTCTTCGGAAACCTTTCCGGAACGGTTACCGTTCCAGAAGTAAGTTACGTGACCATACTTCTGTGTTTCGGATACGGCATATTCCTTGATTCCGTTCGCAACCAAAAGCTCGGTAAGGGTATCCTTGATCTGAGGAGGATTTACAAGATATTTGTGAGGAATCTTTAAGTCTCCGTCGTATTCCAGCATACCTGCATATTTTACGTTCGGGATGACACCGCGGTCAAATTTGTCGAAGGAAGCATCTCCGTCAAATGCCATGGAAATTTCCAGTGCACGGTCGCCACGGAAGTTAAAGAGAATTACGCTGTCGCCGTCTTCCATGGCACCCACGGGCTTTCCGTTTTCCGCAATTACAAAGGAGCCGAGATCCTGGTCGATTGCTTCGGTCTCCGCACGCAGGGTATCAACTGCTTCCGCTGCGCTTGCGAACTGACGTCCGTCGCCGTGAACATGAACTTCCCAGCCGTCCTTAACCATCTGCCAGTTTGCCTGATAACGGTCCATGGTAATCTTCATACGTCCGCCGCCGGAAGCGATACGTCCGTCAAAGTTTGCGTCATTTAACTCGGCAAGAGTATTCTCAAGTTTTGCAATATACTCGGGAGCGCTGGTTGCGGGAACGTCACGTCCGTCGAGAAGGATATGAACTCTTGCTTTTTTTACACCTTCGTTCTTTGCTTCCTTAAGCATTGCAAGAAGGTGGCTGATGTTGGAATGCACGTTACCGTCGGACAAAAGACCAATAAAATGTAATGTCTTATTGTTGGCAACCACGGAGCTTACCAGATCCTTCCAGGTTTCGCTTCCGTAAATGCTTCCGCTTTCGATTGATTCGTTTACAAGTTTGGCACCCTGGGAATAGATCTGTCCGCATCCCAATGCATTGTGACCAACCTCACTGTTACCCATATCATCATCGCTGGGAAGACCAACGGCTGTACCGTGTGCCTTAATTGTCAGCCAGGGGCAGGTTGCCTTGAATTCATCCAGCGTCGGAGTGTTGGCCCGAAGGACCATGTTTCCGAGTTCTTCCGGTGTTTCGCCGACACCGTCCATTACAACCAGTACTACAGGTTTATCCATTTTATTTATACCTCCTAAAATAAAAAATATATCATCAGGTTAGAACTGTCTAACACAGTATTATAGCAAAGGAGCCGGGCAAATGCAATGAAAAGCCCGAAGTGCCTCATTTTAAAATATATTCATAGCTTCTTCCGACTTTCTGCCTCTCGGCAACCCCAAGGCGGTGTAAAAGCAGCACAGCCACGGAAGCATCGTTCGGTCCAAGCGCGGTCAGACGTGCAAAATCCTTTCCGGTAAACCGCTTCGGCAAATCCCTCGGAAGCAGGGAAACAACATCCGTAAGCTTGTCCAGCCTTCGTTCGCATAAGAAATCCACCGGTACCTTATCCGTTTTGGTTGCGCGGCTCTTCTTCTCTTTTCCGAAGCCGTCCAGAAGACGGTAATCTTCGGTGGAAAGTTCCGCTATGATCAGATGCAGCCGTTCATGGCTTAAATAATCCCGGATTCCGTAGAGTTCACGAAATACCTTATAAACCTTCTTCGGTGTTTTCGTTGTTCTGCTTTTATTCACCTCGCCCGTTTCGGGATCAATCCAGATAATCGTATTTACGACGGATACCGGATAGACAATCGTTACGTCCATTTCCCGGGTATTTAAAAACTCTTCCAGTTTTTCGTTCATGCGGTAAAACTGCCTGGTCTGAATCTCATAGATTTCCCCGTCCACGCAGGCATCCGCCACATGCGTGCCGACGGGAATTTCGTGATATTTTTCATCCGGTGCATAGTAGTATTTCAAAACCGAATGAACGCTTTTTTCCGTAAGCGTCCCCACGCCTTTTTCGCCCTGACCGCGAACAATCATTCGCTCCTTTGCGATTTGAAAAAGCTGTCTGTCAATCATGCGGTGAGGCCTCCGTCTCATTGCCGGAATCTTTCTTAACAAGATTCGTAATCCAGATTCCTTTCTGAATCAGAAACGCTCCGAAGGCTACCTTCAGAATATCCATTGAAAGAGAAATGGTATAAACAACAAACACATTTAAATTCGTATAATAGGTTACCAGATAAACGGTAAGTACCACCACAACCCAGGTAAAACCGCTGTCCGCAAGGAATGTGATGAACGTCTTTCCTCCGGCACGGATGGTAAAATACTGCGCATTTAAAAATCCCTGAAGGGGGAAGAAAAGTGCCGTCAGGATAATGAAAGTGGTCGCCATGTTTCTGACTTCATCGGTCGTATTGTACGACTTCGGAAAAAACGGAGACAAAAGCAAAAGAATTGCGGAAAGACCAATGGATAAAAAGGCGGTGAAAAGCATCAGCGAGAAAGCTTTTTTCTTGATATCCTTCGTATCTCCCGCGCCGAGCATCTGTCCGATTACGATTCCGACGGCGGATCCCATGGCAACAAATACCACGTTTAAAAGATTGGTCAGCGCCGTACAGATTCCGAGCGACGGTACAACGGCAAGCCCTCTTGCCGAAAGAAGCTGGTTCACGCGAATGATCCCCGCTGCCCACAAAAACTCATTCACCGTAATGGGAATGCTTTTCTTTATCATCGGCAGCATAACGGAGAATTCCACCAAAAGCGTATGATAAACCCCTTTCAGGAATTCGAACCGCTCCCGTTTTAAGTGTCCCCAGATTACCACAACGCCAAGTTCCACGAAACGCGAGAGAACCGTTGCAATTGCGGCGCCCTGTACACCGAGTGCCGGAAAACCGAACTTTCCGAAAATCAAAAGGTAATTAAGCAGTACATCCGTCGCAACTCCGCAGAGCCCCGCAACCATCGGCATGGTACTTTCGTTGTTCTCGCGAAGTGTGGAAGAATACACCTGCGACATGGCAAAAGGAAAAAAGCCGATTAACATGATGTGAATATACTCTTTGGATTTGGCAAGCGTCAGTACGGGATTGATGTCCTGCGACTGGCCTTTTAAATACAACCCGATTAAAGTATCGTCGAGCAGAAGGAAAACCGCGATGCCCGCTATCACACAGAAAACGACCATCCAGATTTTCATACGGAAGGACTTTCGAACCCCCTCGATATCTTTATTCCCGAAATACTGCGCACTAAAAATACCGGGGCCGGAAAGCGCCCCGAATATTGCAAGATTAAATACGAAGATCAATTGTCCCGCTATGGAAACTCCGGTCATGCTCTCCGTTCCCAGTGAGCCGACCATCAGACTATCGACTAAACCTACCGCGTTGGTAATTCCGTTTTGAATCATCATAGGCACTGCAAGTAACAGTGCCCGATTGTAAAGCGCCTTACGATCTGCGCTTATGATTGCTTTCATTTCTATGTACTGCCTTTCTCTGTCCCTGCGGGGAAGTGCTGCGACGCTGCGGGGAACTGCCGTGATGCTGCGAAGAGGAATTTCGCTTCTGCGGCGACCGGGAAGCGCTTTGCTGCCCGCTCTCCTGCGCCCTGCGTCTGCGCATACGTTCCAGTTTGCGCTTTCTGCGCTTCTCCATCTCGATTTTCCGGCGAATCAGCGCAAATACAATAACTGCCGCAAAAAGAAGCACAGCGCCTCCGATTACGATTCCGATGACGGCAAAGACTTTTCCGACATTTTTCTTTTTGGTCTCGACCTCAATCTTTTCTTCCTCTTCCTTCTGCTTTTCGGCCGCAAGACGCTCCTGTTCTTCTTTCTGGCGTTTCTCTTCTTCCAGACGTTCCTGCTCTATGCGTTCCGCCTCAATTCTGGCCTGCTCCTCGTAAGAGGTTAAATTCTCCATCATGTCGTTTCCGGTATCCGCGCCGACCGTGGTACGGTACATGCCGAAATCGGCACAACTGTACTGATAATCATCGGATACGTAAAACCAACACCACTGCTGGGAAACATGCTTTTTATAAGCATCCGCCGCAACTTCCACGGCGGTTCTGCCGCCGAAATCGTCTAACGGCTGACGTAAATCCATGCGGATTTTACCCTCTTCGTAAAGATGAAGATAGGTCTTCGGAACATCGTAGGTTCCGTATGTCGAAACCGATTCCGGGCAAAAGCTTTCTTCCATGGAGTGATCCACGGCATTCATGATTGCATGGGCCAAAACCTGATGTCCGCCGTGTCCGTATTCTCCGTTAACGTCCTGGGTTACCACGACGAGCGGTTTGAAACGGCGCACCATCTCCGTCATGTAAGCCGTCACTTCATCCTCGTTATAAACCTTCTTTCCGGCTTCATAATCCTTGGCATACGTATCGGGAAACGGTCCGACAACCGGGTAATTTTTGACACCGCATTCCCAGATTCCGTCCAGTTTTTCATGTTCTCTGACAATCTGCGCATCCCAGTAGTTCGTCATATAAACCAGCTGAACACCCAGCTTCTGCTTACCCGCATATTCTACCAGCACACCGCCGAGAAAGAGAATTTCATCATCGGCATGTGTGGAGAAAACAAGAAAATCCGCCTTTTCCGCAGCCGGTTCCCAGACCTGCACATCGCGCGGCAACTCTCCGTCACCGTATGCAAAAATATCACACATGGAAATTGAATTGTCCGTTCGGATTACGCAGGATGTTGTTCCGGACGGAAGTTTTACATATTCATGCAAAAATCCGTTTTGTCCGCACTTCGTTTCGGCTCCGTCCACCACAAGCGTCCAGCCTGTGGGAGGGTTCTTCCACTTGATGTAAAGCCCCTGCATCGGCTGCGCAGCCGTAACCGTAAGCTCATTTCCTTCTCCGAATGCAACGGTACTGTCCGTTGAGGCGTCCTTTAACTTCGACATATCACCGCCGGCGGATGCGCTTAGCGTGATATCGAGTTTTGAAGCCTCTTCGGCCTGTGCACGAATCGGCAGGAGCATGTGAACCAGGATAAAGACCAGTGTGGGAAGCAGCAAGGCCATTGTAAAAGTCCTCATTGCAGCCCCGAATCCGGCCCTGTTTATTTTTTCTTTATATCGGCAATTCATTCGTTCGGAATCCTTTCTCCCAAAAAACACCTGCAATATTTTACCATATTCGGACGATGATTTGAATTGAATTCTCCCATTTTCTTTCGTATAATCAGTTTGGAGGTTCGAAAATGCTGATTTCCTGTAAAAACAGAAAACTTGATTTTGCCATAGATGCTCCCCCTTCCAAATCCATTTATCACAGGGAGCTTATTGTACGTTTTTTAAGCGGGGACACTTCAGGGCTTGAACCCGCGGACGGTGACAACGACGATGTGCTGGCAACGAAAGAATGTTTAAAATCCCTTCTTGAAGCCGGGAACAATTCCGCTTCCAAAGAGGTCTTTCTTCCCTGCAACGAAAGCGGATCCACGCTTCGTTTCATGATTCCCGTTGCCTGTGCTTATCTTCTTGGCACCGATGCTCCGCTCCGGCTTATTTTCGGCACAAAGGGACGTCTTTTTGACCGTCCGATTAAGGAATTAAAGGATGCCATGGAGCCTCACGGCATCGTAATTACGCAGAATGAAGCCGACCGCACCATCGAGGCAACCGGTCACATGACTCCCGGCGAATACATTATCGGCGGCAGTGTCTCTTCCCAGTACATTTCCGGACTTTTAATGGCGCTCACCTGTTTTAAGGAGCCCTGTAGCATCATGGTTTTAGGGGAAATCCAATCCATTCACTATATCGAACTGACACAGGATGTTTTACGCAAATACGGTGTTCCCGCAGAACTGTCCGAGAACATTTATACTACACATGTAGGTGGATATAAATCTTTGTCCGATGCCCCCGCTTTCCGTGTGGAAGGTGACTGGAGCAACGGCGCTTTCCTTTTATGTCTGGCGGAATTTACGGACATTACCGTCGGCAACTTAAATCCCGATTCCAAGCAGGGTGACATCGCCGTCACCGGATTTCTGTCCTCTGTCGGCGCAGTCAAAAAAGAAACTTCTGATCTGTCCGCCGGTACTTCTCTTTGGGCTGACTCGTTGTGGGACTGCAAGGACATTCCGGACATTACCCCCTACATGGCGGTAACGTCTGCTTTTGTTTACCGCAAGGCAACCTTTACGGGAATCGAACGACTTCGTATTAAGGAATCCGACCGTATTTCCGCAGTCCGCAGCCAGCTTGATGCCATCGGAATCAAAACCGAGGAAACCGAGAACACTCTGACTGTTTACGGTGCGGAAATACAAACAATAAAGGACTCCGTAACGGAGCCCCTTAAGCTTTCTTCCTTCCATGACCACCGCATGGCCATGTGTGCTGTTTTAATTGCCGCGATTCTCGGAATCGAATGTGAAATCGATGATGTGGAATGCATGAACAAATCGTTCCCGCAGTTTCTTCATTATATCGAAAAATACATGTTACCCTAACTTTTCCTTTGCCAGATACCATGCAAGCACGTGGATTGCCTGCTCAAATCTGCCTTCCCGAATCAGTTCGTCAATTTCTTCTTTCGAGTATTTTACCACGTTTAAAAATTCCATATCGTCAAGGTCCTGACCGCAGACTTTGCGACAGTTTGTCGCAAGATATATATTTGCGTAATTGTCCGCAATCGTTGCATTGGACGCTATCGTGATTAAGTGTGTCCATTCATCGGACTCATATCCGGTCTCTTCCCTGAGTTCTCTTTTGGCGGCATCCAGCGCATCTTCCGCAGAAGCGAACTCGCCTGCTTCACTTATTTTTACGATGCCGTTTTCATCCCGATCGTCACAGGATGTGCGGTACTGCTTACCGTCTTTGCGTTCGATACCGCCCGCCGTAAATTCCGTCGTAATCTTGCGGATTCCCTGTCTGAACTGACGCACGCAGAGGAATTTCCCTTCCCCGTCCACCGCAACAACAATGCAGTAATCCCTGCGGCTGTATGTATAGTACGGTCCGTATACCTCTCCGTCCGGCATCATGAAATCCGACTTGCGAAAATCAATATACTCATCTTTCACGATATGTTCCGTCTTCACTTCCCGCCAGGATAAGTTGTCTTTAAATTCTTCTGTCTGATTCATTTTATACTCCTTCCCGAAGGTAAATGTTTTACATCACAACCGTCGAAACACTCTTGTCCGCTTTGACGTCTTCGTCTTCCAGTTTCGGTTCCGTAATAAGACCCGCTTCCTTTTCCTTCTTTGTAACAAGTCCGAGACAAACAAAGTAAACAACCAGCAGTATACCGCCGCCGATTAAAAGCGCATATAAAACCGGCTCTGTCAATCCGTCAAAAACAGTACTGTAGTTGCAAACCACTCCGAACGCATTAACGGCCATATGCATGATGATTCCCGGCAGTATCGAACCGGTCCGGATTCTTGCATAGTTGAAAATCATGCCCGCAAAAAACGCCCAGATAATCCAGATCCACTGCCCATGCACAAGTCCGAACAGAACGGAAGAGATTATTGCCGCAACAATTGCCGGCATGGCGCGGCGCAACCGTCCGTAAACCAGCCCCCGGAAAACCACTTCCTCCAGAATCGGTGCACAGATAATATTGGCAAGAATCGCCTGCCACAACGGATAGGAATTTAACGTTGCATTTGCTTCGATAAACTCTCCCATCGAATTCTCGGGAAAAGGAATGAGATTGATTACGAGATTCATGAAAAACATGACACCGAAGGCGCCGATTACCGTAAAGAGAATATCTTTTCCGGAAACTTTCTTAAAATCCACCTGTTTAAGCGGATTTACTTTTCTTGCAGCGAAAATAATAAGATAAGCCGCCAGCGTAATTACGGCGGAAGCAATCACGCAAAGTCCCATGGAGTCCATATAGTACTCCAGCTGTTTGTCCGTAATCAAAGCGGCATCACTGACGCCGTTCATTGTCAGTTCAAACGCGGCAACAAATGCGCATACAATGGAAGCGACCATAAAAGCGGTCAGCTGACCAAGCAGATATATCCCGAAAAATCCCGACGCTCTCAAAATCTGTTTGAATACTTTCATGATACTCACTCCTTTTAATCATCATGACAGTATAACCTTATCGTAAAACCGTCTCTTTCGGTTGCTTTCGTTGCGAGTGGTATCAAAAATGTCGTAAACTGTATTTTAGTTTTGTCTCGGAATCATAACCGAAATGGTGAATTCTCCGTCGGTGGATTCAAATTTCGTCATGCCGTCATAGCTTTCCACGGCCTGTACGATACTCCTGATCCCGAAACCGTGATGTTCGTAATCTTTCTTGGAACTGTATCCGGCTCCGCTTACAAGTTTTTCCACGTTTACTTTCCCGCTTGTCGTGTTGCTGATACGTACCACAAAGAACTGTTCCGTACGCTTAATCTGCATGGAAATCTGCTTCTTTGTTCCTTCCTTCAGTCCCTCCACGGCTTCAATGGCATTATCCAGAGCATTTGCAAACACCCTGCAGATATCCATCGGCTTCATGTGAAGTCCGCCGTCCGCAATTCCGTCCAGTGTAAAATCAATATCCTTTTCCTTCATTCGTCCGGCCTTCATTGCCACGATGCAGTCCAGCATTTCATCGCCCGTCACAAACTCCGGAGATAAAGCGGAGACATTTTCCAAAAGTCCCTCCAGGTGTTGTTTTGCATCCTCGTTTTTCCCGTCCTTCATCATCATGTCCATAAGGGATAAGTTATTGATGATATCGTGCCGAAAGGCCCTGGTTTCCGTCTGTTTGTTTTTATACTGCTCGATATATTCCAGTTCCGCATTTAAGTAATTTTCCTGGAAAAGAAATCTTTCCTTTAACGACTTATCGGAAGCATTCATAATCAGAAGCACCGGAGCCAGAGTTCCGATAATCGGAAGCATGATGCCCATAATTATGCAGAGAATGCGATACTGCTCCTGCACACCTCCTTCGGCCGCAATCGGAAAGTTCGGGAACAGGGAGAAAATAATCAGCCAGAGAACAAAGAACACGCGGGTTTTAATGCTCAAAACATAAGTAATCCGTTTCCGGTAATATGCAAAATAAAGAATGCAAACCACCGCGGCGGTAATAATCAGACAAATCGCCTGATAAATAATCATGAGCGGAATCTGATCATCCTTGCCGTATGTAATTCTCATAACAATATCGGCGTCTCCGCCGGCCAGATAAGCAACGGCATACATAACCGCGGACTGCATATAAACATAATATCCGTATAAACCGATTACGGATCCGAGTGAACGAAGGAATCGCTTTTCACGATAGGAAAACATATAGAAAACAAATGCATATACAAAAGCAACCGAATTGACGGCAAACGATTTTAACGCCGCACCGATAATCCGGACATATTCTCCGAAATCCTCCTCCACCGGGATTTCTTCCATCAGGAACAAATCATACAGCCATTTGTCGATGCTGACCTCGTTGATCTTGATGAATATAATGGCTATGGCTTCAAAAACCAGAAGGCCCAATGCGCCGATTACCATTTTTCTCGAGATTACGGCATATCTTCCGAGGAAGCATACCGCAATCAGAATAATAAGCAGCATGGACAGAACGAATGTGATATTGGAAATTACACTTAACAGGATATCCAGTGCCAGATATTCACCGGTCATTGGTTTCTCTCCTCTCCGGACGCTTAAAACGCGGCATTTTCGACATAGGCATACAACGCTTCTTTTAACGGTTTGATATTGGACCGGCTCACCGGCAGGGAGATTTCTTTCGCCCCGTACTGCATAATCACTTCTCCCTTGACTAACTTCTTTACCTTCGAAAGCGATACCAGATATCCTCTGTGGATGCGGTAAAAACCGTCTGATTTCAGCTGTTCCTCGAAATCGCCGATGTTCGCACGGATCAGATGTTCTCCGTCTTCGGAATAAATCATGACATACTGGTTCTGCGCTTCCATATAGTAAATATCCGCGTATTTTAAAATCAGGTCCTCGCCTTCTTCCCGGAGGATCAGCTGCTTTCCGGAAACCGAAGCATCAAGCACATAACGCAGAACTTCTTTTACTTTTTCTTCCTGCACCGGCTTGGTTAAATACCGAAGCGCATTCACTTCGTATCCCTCTATGGCATATTCCACATGTCCCGTCAGAAAAACAATCTGTGTTTCGGTACTTCTTTTTCGAATCTCACGTGCCAGGGTAATGCCGTCCATTCCGGGCATTTCGATGTCCAGAAAAACCAGATTGTAAGGCAATGTATCAAAGCGCTCCAAAAGCTTCTTCCCTTCGGCATAAGTGTCCACCACAATATCCATGCTGGCACTGACCCGATCTATCAGATTCTTCTCCTGAACGCGGAATTTTTCTTCATCGTCACAAATCGCTATTCTCATCCTGCTTCCCCTTTTTGTGCAGTCACTGCGTTTTTCATTATAACATGTTATAATATGGCATGAAAGAACGAAACAAGGAAGGTTCCTCCATGGAGAAAAGAAAAATGAGTATTCCGCAGATTCTTTTTACAATTCTGTTTCTGCTGCTTGCACTGCTGTCGGTTCTGTACGGAATCACGGTTTATCTGGTAAACAGCGGCAGTTCTTTCTATGTTGTCTGGTTCGGACTCGGTGTTCTCTTTCTGTGCCTTGCGACGCTTACCGTTTTCCGCCTGTTTGATAAAATCCCCCTGCCGGTACGCATCGTTGTTCTTGCGGCGGCAGGTTTGTGCTTTCTTCTGTATCTTTATACCCAGGTTCGTATCCTTACGCACTTTAAGGATACTCCGCCCGAACACCTCGATTACATCATCGTTCTCGGCGCCCAGCTTCGCGGAACGGAACCGTCGGTAGTATTAAAATACCGTCTTGATACAGCGGTTTCCTACTTAAAAGAAAATCCCGACACCATCTGCATCGTCACCGGCGGACAGGGTTCGAACGAAGAAATTCCCGAAGGAGCCGGCATGAAAAAATATCTGATTCGTCAGGGTATTCCGGAAGAAAGAATTGTATCGGAAGAAGCTTCGAAAAACACCATCGAGAATATTCTCAATTCGAAAAAACTACTGCCCGAACAGGAGTCTTATTCCGACCTTCACATCGGAATCGTAACCAACAATTTCCATGTTTATCGCGGTATGGCGCTTGCAAAGAGGCAGGGACTGACGTCCATATATGGTGTTTCGGCACCTTCCAATCTTACTTATCTGCCCAACAATATGTTGCGTGAATTCGTCGGGATCATGAAAGATTCCCTCTTTGGCAATATGAACTTCTTTGCCGGATAATCACAGCATCACCTCCAAAATTGACCGGATTGATTGTATTTTTACTATTTATTATATTATGATTTAATATTCTATATCTTCTGTTATTCCTCTTTTTTTCTTTTTCCAAGATATGGTGAATCCATTTTCCGGCATTGACAAGCTTTGTTGCCTTTAGTATTATTCTGTTTAGAAAAATTTTATAAACAGTTTATTAACAAAGTAGAAACCAATTCTTAAGAAACCGAAAAGCGATTCTTAAGAAACTGAAAACCGATTCTTAAGAAACTGAAAACCGATTCTTAAGAAATGAAAGAAGGAGAATGGCATGGAACGAATTGCCGTAATGACGGATACCAACAGCAGTATTACTACCGAAGAAGCAAAAAAACTCGGCATCTTTCTGACACAGATGCCCTTCACCATTGACGGAGAAGAATATATTGAAGATGTAAACTGTACCTATGACGAATTCTGTGAAAGGCTGGATAACGGTGCCGATGTTTCCACCGCACAACCCGCTTTGGGAGATCTTCTGGATGCCTGGGATGAGCTTTTAAAGGAATATGACCGTATTCTGTACATTCCCATGTCTTCCGCTTTAAGCGGCTCCTGTGAAACCGCTATGGGCATGGCAAGAGATTACGACGGCAAAGTTCTGGTTGTGGACAATAAAAGAATCTCCATTTCCCAGCGTCGTGCCGCTTTGGATGCTCTGGTA
Organism: Lachnospiraceae bacterium UBA7027; assembly: GCA_002494135.1. GTDB lineage: Bacteria > Bacillota > Clostridia > Lachnospirales > Lachnospiraceae > UBA3766. The sequence continues at coordinate 12,605 of DLBG01000098.1, read as the reverse complement.
ATGATTGAGCACGGTATGAAAGCCGAAGACATCAAAACCTACCTGGAGAACGATTCCTTCAATTCCAGTATTTATCTTGCCGTCAATACACTGGATCTGCTGAAAAAGAGCGGTCGTGTTACCGCGGCTGCGGCAACGATTGCAACCATTATGAATATCAAACCGGTTCTGCAGATTCAGGGCGGAAAGCTCGATTCCTACGCAAAGGAACGCGGTATGAAAAAAGCGGAAAAAATAATGCTGCATGCCATCGAGCAGGACCAGGAGAAACGTTTCTCTCAGGGTAACAGCAGAATCTATGCAGCATATTCCGGAAACCGTGCAGAAGGCGAGGAATGGTTAAAAACCGTACAGGATTATTTTAAAGATCCCACCATCGAACTCTTCCGGCTTCCCATCAGTATTGTCTGCCATGTCAGCACAGGTGTGCATGCCATCGGCATTATGGGCCACTTAAGCTAAGTAAGAAGGGCCTGTCAGATTATTGAAGGGCCTGTCAGATTATTCTCTTCGAATTGTGATTTCGGCGCTTACATCTCCGATGTAATCGCCTTTTTCATTGAAATCATCTTCCGAGTTATATACAAAAACCGTAGCATGAATTTCATCGCCCACTTCATCAATCTTTTCACCGGGTGTGAATTTAATCGAAGTAATCAGGGTATTCTCATTCATTTCTTCCGGAAGAAGATGACTGTACCAGGCACCCTTGGCCTGATGTACGTCATCATAGAGATAGTTTTCCAGATACGGTCTGTAATCCAGCTCGTCTCCCGCCTTTAAAAGCACCTTGTGAATATGCTCGCCGCTCTTTAAATCGAAGTCCACGCTGTAACCGATTTTACATCCGTCCTTGCCTTCATGGGCATTCCACTTCTCCCAGAATGCATCATCAAAATAAGCCGTCTTAAAAGTGATTTCCCCGTCTTCGCAGGCAAAAACCTCAAAACTGGAAATATCCGTTCCCCGAACCCAGGGCGCCGAAAACTCACTCTTTTTTTCGCGAACCTTTGTGGAAGGATTCCGACGGTAAAATGAAATCTGCCGCACTCCCTCAATCACGGTGTGTTTCTCTTCCGGTTCCGATACGGTTTCCGAAGATTGCGGCTCAGCAAACATGCCGGTTTCAAAACTGACCACCGGAACGCTTTGCGATTCGCTCTGCTCCTCTTCGTTTTTCTTACACCCCGGCAGAAGCGCCAGACACAGAGTCATTGTCAGCAGGAAAGCAATTCCTCTTCCGGTCCGCTTCCCGATCTCCTTCTTTTTCATAAACATATTGGTTTCTTTCCTCTTTTTTCATTCCTTTTTTTCCGGCAACACTATAATTATAGTACGGTCAGATATAATTTGCCATCTTTCCTTTTCCCGGCTTCTTTGCTATAATTAGTGATGACTAACCAGGAGGGTTTCCATGGAAAAATACTGTGTAACCGGCATGAGCTGCGCGGCTTGTTCCGCGCGGGTGGAAAAGGCCGTTTCCAAACTGAATAATGTTGATACCGTCAGCGTAAATCTGCTGACCAACTCGATGACGGTCGAAGGCAGCGCCACCTCCGAAGAGGTGATTCATGCGGTCGAAGCCGCAGGCTACGGGGCATATATCGATGACAGTTCCCCCTTTGGCAGCACGGTTTCCGGCAATAGCGCGGATGGCCGGACGGATTCCAACGCATCCGCCAAAAGGGCATCCGAAACCTCCGTCCGCGGTGAAAAAAAGGACAGTGCTCAGGCCCAGATTCTTTCCATCCGAAACCGTCTGATTGCATCAATTGCTTTTCTGATTCCGCTAATGTACCTCTCCATGGGACACACCATGTGGAAAGCTCCGCTTCCGGAATTCATCGACAATCCGCTGTCCATTGCCTTCTTTCAGATGCTCTTTGCCCTGATCATCATGTGGATCAACCGCAAATTTTTTATAAACGGTTTCAAAGGGGTGATTCACCTGGCCCCCAATATGGACACTCTGGTGGCCATGGGTTCCGGCATCTCCTTTGCGTGGAGTTTCTATATACTCATGCGTATTGCGGGCAATGTTTCAACACTGATGCGCATTACATCCGAAGGTGCCGTTACAACCGGTACGCTTGCCGATATTGCCGGGGTTGCAGCAGCCGGTCACGAAATGCTTCATCAGCTCTATTTTGAATCCGCCGCGATGATTCTGACTCTTATCACGGTTGGCAAACTTTTGGAAGCCTACTCGAAAGGCCGTACCACCGATGCATTGAAAAATCTTATGAAAATGGCACCCGAGACTGCCTGTGTCATCCGAGACGGCAGGGAAATAATCATTCCTGCCAATACACTTTCCGTCGGAGAACTTTTCTTAGTCCGTCCCGGTGAACGAATCCCCGCAGACGGAATTGTAAAAGAAGGAGAAAGCGCTGTCGACGAGTCCTCTCTGACCGGAGAAAGCATTCCAACCGACAAAGCCGCCGGCGATTCGCTCTATACCGCCACCATTAACCAGACCGGCCTTTTAAAAGCAGAAGCCGTCAGGGTCGGAGAAGACACTTCCTTTGCACAGATTGTCCGCATGGTAAACGATGCATCCGCAACCAAGGCTCCTATCGCGAAAATTGCGGACAAGGTAGCCGGTGTCTTCGTTCCCTGCGTCATTGCCATAGCCTTTCTGGTAACCGTAATTCACCTGTTAACCGGTGCTTCCTTTGTGGCATCCATCACCTACGGTATTGCCGTACTCGTCATCAGCTGCCCCTGTGCGCTCGGCCTGGCTACTCCCGTGGCCATCATGGTCGGAAGCGGTGTCGGAGCAAAGAACGGAATTCTGTTTAAAAATGCCACGGTTTTGGAAAACACCGGCCGGGCAACCGCTGTGGTTATGGATAAAACCGGCACATTAACTTCCGGCACGCCGAAGGTTGTTTCCGTTCATGCAACGGATGTAAACAGCGAAACCCTGCTTCGCTATGCCGCCGCACTGGAATCCGGCAGCGAGCATCCGTTGGCAAAAGCCGTTACCCAATACCGGCCCAATACCGTTCCGGAGCTTACCGGCAAAATCACGGACTTTGCCGTTCATCCCGGAAACGGACTAAGCGCCGTCATTGACGGTACCCCTTTCTACGGCGGAAATCGTAAATATATTTTATCCTGTCCGATATCAAACGACATTCGTAGTACAATAGAATCCGATGCAACCACCTCTCTTCTGACGGACATCGCCGAAAACGGCGCCACCCCGGTGCTGTTTGCATCCGGCAGCCGTTTCTATGGGATTATCGGCATCGCGGATACCCTGAAAGATGACGCTGCCGAAGCGGTGAAGCGACTGAAAAATCAGGGACTTAGAGTCATCATGCTCTCCGGGGACAACGAACGGACTGCAAAAGCCGTTGCCGCAAAAGCCGGTATTGAAGAAGTCATTGCGGAAGTTCTGCCCACCGAGAAGCAGGCGGTCATTGAACGGTTAAAGAAAGAAGGAAACCGTGTGATTATGGTCGGCGACGGCATCAATGATGCCCCTGCCCTGACTGCCGCTGATGTCGGAATTGCGGTACATTCCGGTACGGATATCGCAATGGATGCCGCCGAAATCGTTTTAATGAAATCCGGCGTGTGCGACATTCCGAATGCCATCCACTTAAGCCGTAAGGTGATCCGTAATATTTACGAAAATCTCTTCTGGGCTTTTTGTTATAATATTATCGGAATACCGCTTGCCGCCGGTGCTTTCGAGCCGATCTTCGGATGGCAGTTAAATCCCATGTTCGGAGCAGCCGCCATGAGTTTTTCGAGTTTCTTTGTGGTAAGCAATGCACTGCGCCTGAATCTGGTGCGTTTTCCCGCCGCCCCGCCGGCCGCAGATATCAAAATGAGTTCAACCAATGTATTTAAGGAGGAAAAAACAATGGAAAAAACACTTGTGATTGAAGGAATGATGTGCCCCATGTGCGAAAAGCATATGAGAGAAGCACTGGATGCCATGGAAGGCGTAAAAGCGGGCAAGGTCAGCCACGAAGAGAAGTGCGCCGTGGTATCCCTCACCCGCGAAGTTTCCGATGATGAATTTGAAAAGGTTGTTGCCGACACCGGCTACAAACTGGTGGCAATCAAACAGGACTGATTCGTTTTATCCGAATTTTGCCCTGAGAATCATCAGCAGATAGTACTGCACGAAATCAATCAGAACATATGCAAAGAACAGATACATTCCGAGGTTCTGCCATGCAAAGCGGGTTCCGTTCTCTACATAATCGACTGCTTTTTTCCAAGTGAATTTCTTTTTTACAAGGAATATAATCCAGAGAATGATCCCGAGTAAAATAACCTGGGAAAGGACACCCATCCATAGCATAAAAGGAAGCAGTTTCGGAAGAATCTCGCCCGCTAACAGCACCAGCTGTTCATATGCTGCCTGATCGTTTCCGCCGGAAGCATAAAACCGGTCAAGCAGTTCCTGATATTTTGCCATTTTATCGGCGCTTACACTCATGTACGGCTTTATGGTAGCCATCGTAATCACACTGGTGGAAAGATTCAGAATCATATGAAGACCGATGGTATACCATACCCTTCCGGTACGAACATAAATGTATGCGAAGAATCCGCCGATTAAAGTTGCAAAGAAAAACTGGGAAAAGTTACCGTGGAAAAGTCCGAACATCAGACCGGACGTAAGTACGGCAACCCATTCCCCGTATCGCATGGTTCTGTCAATTAACAGTTTTCTGAAAATCATCTCTTCCACAATCGGTGCAAGAATTCCGGCCGTAAGGATACGAAGAAACGGATTGGAATTCATCATAACACCGACAAGCGTGGAATTATCCGACATCGAAACACCGAACGGAACCGTAAGCAGGGTATTCAGGATAAAGCCGATTACCCCACCGACTCCGACCATTCCTGCCATGAGCGGAATACAAAGAAGATACCTGCCGAAACTCAGACTGTGCTTTTCGGGTCTGACCACCTCATCCTTTCTTGTGGTAAGAAGCAGAATCGGAAAACAGATACAATAAAATGTCACAATGGTGTTCACAAACGGATACCAGCTGCTGGTTGACGTATCCACATGAAAAACCATCGGCGCAAGGATATTGGAACTGATGATCCCAAGAACCGTAAGTGCAACGCCCAGAATGCCGATTTTTAAACCAAACCATCCGTAGGCTTTTTTCATTTTTTCCTGATTGTCCATAATATCATCCCCTGTTTTTAAAAGCTTTGACACATTCACAATATAGCACCGAAACAGTGATTTTATCAACTATTTCCCCTGTTTCGCATTTCGATATTTTCCCGGAGTTTCCCCCGTATAACGTTTAAAAACATTTACAAAATAGCTTTGCGACGAAAACGCCAGAATATTGGCAATCTCTAAAGGCGTATATTCCGAATATTCAAGCATATTCCGGGCCGTTTCGATTTTCTTTCGGGATATGTATTCTCCGATTGGCATTCCCACTTCTTTTTTGAAAAGACGGGACAGGTAATTCGTATTGATCCCTGCGGCATCGGCCAGATCCGCCAAGCAGATTTCCTCGTGAAGGTGGTCGTAAATATACTGTATCGTGCAAACCACGTGTCTGGAATATACCCTGGAAGTTCTGATCTTGTGCATACGTTTTGTATAATCCAGAACCATGGTCCTGTGCAGGGCGGAAATCTGTTTTAACGTTGTGCATTTATCCACATCCGCGATATACAGATCACTTAACGTATATGCCCTCTCATGCTCCATTCCTCCTTCGATACAGTGCCTTGAAAGGAGGGCCGCCGTAATGGCAAAATGATATTTGAAACTCTGGACCCGGCTTTCGGAAAGCTTTCCGAGACCCTTTTTGGCACAGAAATCTTCTCTGAGTGATTTTTCAACCTTCTTAATGTCACCGCTTTTGACCGTTTCGTAAAATTCACGCTCCGGGTTAAACGGTGCATGATAAACAAGCTCCTCACGCATGACATATTCGCGGTAAAGCAATTCTTTTTCAATATTTTCCATATGCATTTTCCCCCGAAATTGTTATGTCAGTATTTTATCATAAATGTCATATTTTTAATATAGCAAAAACAATACTTCCGATATGCTTAAATCAGTAGTAATACCACAAAAACCACGGGAGGTTACAATCTATGAAACACGGCAAACGTATTCTTTCAATCGCGTTAGTATCTGTAATGGGCTTGTCCCTTCTTTGTGCTGCCGGCTGCAAACCGTCCGGCACACCCGCCCCCGAAATCGAAGGCTATGAACTTTTATGGCATGACGAGTTCGACGGAAAAGCCATGGATGAAAACATCTGGAGCTACGATCCCCACGAACCCGGCTGGACCAACGAAGAATTACAGGAGTACACGACTTCTACCGATAACGTATTCGTACGCGACGGCAACATGGTTCTGAAAGCGATCAAAACCAAGGATGCCAACGGAAACGATTACTACACATCCGGTAAAATCAAATCCCAGAACAAAGAAGATTTTATGTACGGAAAGGTTGTTGTAAGCGCCAAGGTTCCCGAAGGACAGGGATTATGGCCCGCAATCTGGATGATGCCCACGGATGAAAGCTACTACGGACAGTGGCCAAAATGCGGTGAAATTGATATAATGGAAGTGTTGGGAAGCGATGTGAAGACCGCTTACGGTACCGTACATTACGGTGCACCTCACGCAGAGCAGCAGGGTACCGTTGTTCTGGAGGAAGGTTCCTTCGCAGATTCCTTCCACGAATACTCTGTTGAATGGGAACCCGGTGAAATGAGATGGTACATTGACGGAAACCTCTACTTAACCGTTAATGACTGGTTTACCGCAGTGGAAGGCGAAGACGAGAAGCCTTATCCCGCACCCTTTAACCAGAATTTCTTTGTACAGTTAAACCTTGCAGTCGGCGGAACCTGGCCCGGTAATCCGGACGATACCACGAATTTCGACAATGCCGAATTCTTAATCGACTACGTTCGTGTTTATCAGAAACCGGAATACGACACCAATGTTACCAAACCTGAGAAGCAGTTCCGCACCGCAGATGCAACCGGTAACTTTATCAACAACGGAGATTTCTCCGAAGCGGAAGACTTAACCGATGATGTGGACTGGAAGTTCTTACTCTTCAACGGCGGCGACGGCAGTGCCGAGATTAAAGACAACACCATGATCATCTACTCCAAGGCAGAAGGAACGGAGGATTATTCCGTTCAGCTTGTTCAGCCCGATCTTCCGATGATCAAAGGGCATAAATACCGTGTAACCTTCGACTGCTGGGCTGACGAGGAACGTGACCTCATCGTCTGCGTTTCCGCTCCTACCGCCGGATGGATTCGTTATCTGCAGGACACCACGCTTACCGCAACAACCGAAAAACAGACCTTCACCTATGACTTTGAGATGACCGCAAAAGACGATAATAACGGCCGCCTGGAGTTCAACATGGGAAAGAAAGGTTCCCTTGCAACCATTTATATTCAGAATGTACGCGTAGAGGAGATTCAGTAAATGCAGAAATTTGAAGGCTATCAGAAAGGTATCAACTTCGGAGGTTGGCTCTCCCAGTGTGATCACACGAAAGAGCGTTACGACAATTTTATTACGGAGAAGGACTTCGAAGAAGTAAAACGACGCGGATACGACCACGTGCGTGTTCCCATCGACTACGAACTCTTCGAGAACAATGACATGTCCTTTAACGAGTCCGGCTTTGCTTACATTGAGTTTGCAATCGACATGTGCCGTAAATACGGTCTAAACATGGTTTTGGACCTTCACCGTACTCCCGGTTATTCATTTGATGCCGGATATGGCGAAACAGGATTCTTTGAGAATGAAAAATACCAGAATCATTTCTACTTAATCTGGGAAACCCTGGCAAGACATTTCGGAAACAATGCCGATATGCTGACGTTTGAAATTCTCAACGAAGTAACCAGGAAGGAATACTCCGATTCCTGGAATCGTATTTCCACGGAATGCATCCGACGGATCCGTACGATTTCCCCGGATGTTAAAATCCTCCTCGGCGGTTACTACAATAACAGCATCGAAGCGCTTAAGGACCTCCCCATGCCTTACGATGATAAAATCATTTACAACTTCCACTGCTATGAACCGCTGATTTTCACGCATCAGGGAGCTCACTGGATTCCTACCATGGATACTTCCTTCCGCTGTCCTTTCCATATGACCTACGGCGATTATACGAAGTACAGCAAAGAGCAGCTTGCGGAAGATTACGTCAATTTCTGTCCCGCAGGCCCGGAACAGTATCTCGGGGAAGAATACTTTGAAGCACTTCTTTCTGAGGCGGTACGGGTTGCCAAAGAAAGAAACGTGGCGTTGTACTGCGGCGAGTACGGTGTCATCGATCTGGCCGAAGAATCGGACCGCAGAGCATGGACTGAAATGTTCCATAAGGTTATGGACAAATATGCTATCGGAAGAGCAATCTGGACCTATAAGGAAATGGATTTCGAGGTTGCCCCGGACTTATAAAATCGCAGGCCGCAAACTTGTAAATGCATAAAATGAAGCCCCGCCAACGGCGGGGCTTTTCAATGCCAGTTTTAAACTTCTTTTTTCTTCGGCTTAAAGATTTTACTTCGAAACAGCACAACGTTCAGTATCAGGAAATATACAAGCATGACTGCCAGTGTAATGAATGTTGCCGAATCGCTTTTGGGACAGAAAGCCGCCAGAATCATCATGGGGAAACCTAACAGGATAGCCGGAAACGTCTGATAAACCACGTTATCGGATGCCGGAGTTTCAAACATCGGATCGATTTCACGAAGCAGAATAACACCCGTGGAAGCCGTTCCGGTAAGCATTCCGAACATCACCAGGAATTCTTCGTGATGATAGCCGGAAAACAGCTTATTCGAAACAATCTTAATATACAAAAAGGTAAATACGACACCGAGCAGAGACATGATTAAAAGCACTCCGAGGTAATCCTTAATCAGATCCAGCTGGATGGCACCGATTCCCGCAACAATCATGATATCAAATGCAAAACCGGCAATTCGGCTTAAAAGAAAGTTATTCACGTAATCGCGGTGAAGCATTTTCCCTTTTTTCAACAGTTTCATGATGAGTTTCAGAATCACCGCCATGAGCGTGCCGATTAAGAAATTAAAGCCGTAAATCGTAGACCGCAGCCCGTCACCCACCAGCTTGCCGAGAACAAACATAACCACGAATGCGGCGGCATAACAGAGAATCACCAGCGCAATCTGCACCGTCAGTTTGTCCATGGACTCCACCATGGGGATTTCTCCCTCTTCTTCCACCCTCTCATTATTGTGGGTAAAAATATTCTCACGAATCTGAATATCACCTTTTTTCTTATGCCATGCCAGATAAACGATTCCTCCGAGACCTGCTGCCAGAAAGCCGATTGCGGCAATGGTCAGGCCGAAACTCTTTCCGCCTTCGAACCCATAGGTACTTTCGTAAATGGAACCGTAGTTGAGTGCCTGTCCGGTACCCTGTCCGAAACCGAAGGAAAGTAACAAGCCTGCGGCTTTCAGAATTTTAGGAAGAAAAACCGATGCAATGACGGTTACCGACACACCGATAATACCCTGCAAAAGATAGGTATTAACCGTAACGATACCGGAATTGACTACATCCCTGATGCGCCCTTTTTCTTTCTTCTTATTATCGCTTCCGGTTTTACGAAGCGTCATCGCGATAAAGCCGAGCGCAAGACAGTGATACGTCAGAATCTCCAGAACCTCGATCCCCGTCAGGGCTCCGCCGTTTGCAAACAGAAAATAGTTGAAGAAATACTTTCCCGTGAATACCTTGCAAAGAGTCGATATAAGCAGTAAGAACAACCCGCCGATTACCGATACCGGGATGAGGGATTTTCGAAGAAACGGAATGGCACGTTTTAACATGTTACCTACCAGCAGACCGCCCAAAACAACGCCCAGCAGCAGGATTACGGGCCAGACCGTAAGGTCCGAAAAGGAAACACCGTTTGACATTTAATCCTCCTTCAGTCCGACAATCAGTTTTAAATACAGAATGCCGGGATATCTGGTTTTTTTCTCACTGATTTCATAATAATGCTTATCCCTGGTGGAAAGCAACAAAATTCCGTAGGAAATCATGGAAACGCCCGAAATATCCGCAAATGCAATTTCCTTTTCTCCCACCGAAATACTATGATTCGTAATGGATAAATCTCCCCTTTGTAGTACGGTTTCCTTATGGCCTTCCAGGATTTCTTTTAAAGAAAGACCGGGAGTGGAAACGATGATTTGGTCTGCGCCGGTTTCACCTTCTGTTTCCTTCGCTGCCTTTTCCTTTATATTAAGAATCATCTCGCGAAGTCTCTCTTCCTGCCAGTCATCCCACTCGGCCACGGTTCGAAAGGCAAAGCCTTCTCCCGAGAGCAGCCCGTATTCATCTATGCTTCCTTGAAGACCGCATTTACAGAAAAAAGTATTTCCGCGGGACTGAAGCGTTGCCGGGGCATTGCAGGACGGGCAAAGATACAGCTGTGTCTCGATTCCCTCTGCAGCTTTTTTCCCGCGATAACGAATCTTCTTTTCTTCATTGTATGCATATGCATCTTCGTATAAATCCTGTTCGAAATGCCTTTGCAATTCATCCGCATCCATGGAAGCAATCCTGTCTTTGGAGTATTCCGCAATTTTCTCCACGCGGATTTCGCCCTTGCGGACTCCCTTTCCCCAGCGCGGCGTGGTCAGATATCCTCCGTGAATCCGCACCGTAATGATATTACAGCGAAGTTTCTTTAATACGGCTGCCGTGGAAGGCACCAGTTCACAGGTCCGTCCGTTTCCGGTGCGGACTCCTTCCGGAGACATCAGGATGGATCTACCTGATTTCAGATACCGGTTCATTTCCATTACCGCCGCCATACCGTTGCTTCCCTTTTTGATGAAAATGGGTGCAAAGAAAGTTTTCAAAAGCGCACCGGCAATCGGAACACGGATAATGTGCTCACTGCCGAGGCAGTAGATCTGCCTCCCGAAAGCATCCATAATCCAGGCCATGTCCAGATCCGTCACGTGATTAAAAAGAACTATAAACGGCTCCCCTTCCGCCTTAATGTGCTCATCCCTCTTCACACCGAACTTTGCCTTTAAAACCGGCACAACCGTATGCAGCATGATAGCAACAAAGACCCTGTCAAAACCGTTTCTGTCTTTTTTCTTCTGTTTGCTTTTCGAAGATTTATTCTCTGTCATTTACGTTGCCTTTACTCGCGTAAAATCAGTTCCGTGATTCCTTCGTTTTCACCGGGACGGATGCTTTTGACTTTGGGTTCCAGCCCAAAACCGAATTCTCTGCGAATCATGTCCTTGATCCTTGTTCCGCCGTGAAACCCGTGAATGCAGCGGATGCGGTAGACTCCGCTTCCGGCACTTTTTATCGCGTTTTCGATTTTCGTCTGTGCTTCTTCAACACCGAGTCCGTGAAGATCCAGATCTATGATGGCCCGAAGTTCCATATCCGTCTCCCTTCTTTCTTATATCTCCCGGTACCCGTCACTGTACTCGTCACAGTGCTCGTTAAACTGTTCTACCGTAAACGCTCTCGGCCCGGAAGCATCCCTTTTCGGCATAGGTTTTTCTTCCGGCAGATCAAAGCTGTTTACTTCGTAGAATTTACCCGCACCGTATACCGGATCTCTATTCATGAAAATGTAAAGCGATACATAATATGCAATCGGCTGAAACAGTCCGATAATTGAAATCGTCAGTGCGGCTTTCTTTGAAGAATAGGTACGAATCAGGTCGAACATTCTTCTCCAGGAAAATGCAATAATAAAGACTTCTGCCACCACTCCGAGAATCATTCCGGCAGGCAGAGCGCCGCCCGCTATCGCAGCTGCTTTATAGCCTAAATGTTCAACGAGCATCCCGATCGCTGCAAGCTTCGGACGTTCTTCCCCCTTAAAACGGATAAAAAGCGTCTTGAATCTGCCCTTCGGCAGGATATATTCCAGATACTGTTGCAAAACCGGAATAAACGCAAACCACGGATACTTAAATCCCGCCTTTCGCGCCATCACAAAGAGCGGAATCGCATGAATGATAAACATGACAATTGCTTTGACAATGCTTTCAATGATGATGTAAATAATCGACGAAAGACCTATAAAACCGTAGAACAGCACGAATGCAGAACCGACAATGACCAAAACCATAATCAGTCCGTAAGTATCGCTTCCCTGTCCTACACCGAACATTTTTGCCAATAAATCTGTAATTATCGTTACTGCTTTTTCATACAAACTAAACATTTGTTTCTCTTTCAACCATGCCCTTGTTGCATTTATGGTACAATGGCGATAGCTATTGTTACCGTAAAGTTGAGCGATGCACCATTTTGGGTGTATCGTATTGGCATATCAAAAATCCGTTTTCATTTTATGCAGTGCGGAGTATGAGTATGATTATAAATTAGAAGTAATTAATGACATTTCTATATTAACATATAATCAAGCACAGGAGTATATCCTTACCTTACTGACTTTTCTCGATAAAAGAAACAGTAAACATTATTCTCAAACTAAATCTTCAACCCGGCAATGAAGCACTGTAGCCAGTGCTATAACACTTTCTGCAGAGGCCTTGCTAATACTTTTCGCCCCA
>DLBG01000142.1 GCA_002494135.1 Lachnospiraceae bacterium UBA7027 | reverse complement strand
GTCCTGACGGAGAATGGAACGAAGGGCCGATGCGAAGGTAAGTTCCGCTTTTACATTAACCTGTACCTGGTTGATACCGGGAACGTTTGCCTCGACAGGGTCTTCTACGGTAATGATGTTAACCGTTTCTTTATTTAATTCGTTCAAAACCGTGTAACAGGTAGTAGACTTACCGGAACCGGTAGGACCTGTTACCAGGATAATTCCGTGAGGGTTATGGGTGATACCGTCAAGTCTTGCCTCGTCATCGGGATAAAGACCTAAGTACTTCTTCTCTTTGGTCAGACCTTTTTTCTTGGTAAGACGCATTACGACTTTTTCACCGTAAACCGTAGGAAGAATGGAAACACGGACGTCGAATTCTTCGCCGTCAACGATTTCGGTCAAACGACCGTCCTGAGGTTTACGTTTCTCGGAAATATCCAGTCCGGAAATAATCTTAATACGCGCTACGATAGCTGCCAGCGTATTTAAATTATACGTTGCTACAATCTGCAAAACACCGTCGACGCGGTATCTTACACGAACTTCTTTTTCAAGTGCTTCGATATGAATATCCGAAGCTCCCATACGAACCGCTTCCTGAAGCATGGAGCGAACGATCTTTACGATAGGAGCATCGTTGATGGACTCATCTTCTTCCTGCTCATCATCGTTGCCAAACTCATCGGCATGTTCCATCTGGAACTGTTCCAAAGCTTCCTGTGCCTGTCTCTTACCAAACAACTTATCCAAATGCATGTTAATCTGGGTAAGACTTCCGTAGTAAGGAACAACTTCCATACCGGTCACCAGCTGAACATCATCGATAGCTCCGAGGTTCATGGGATCGGCCATGGCAACTTTTAATGCATTATAATTGTTTTCATCATATCCGATGGGGATTAATTCGTCCTTACGTAAAACATCCTCACCGATTAATTCAATAAGCTGCGGATCCGGTTTAAAATCTTTTAAATCCACTGCTTCAATACCGAGCTGGGCACAAATAACACCCGCCAGTACGTCCTCGGTAATGAATCCCATATCAATCAGGACCTGTCCGAGTTTTCCTTTTGTTTTCTGCTGTTCTTCCAGTGCATCCGTCAGCTGTTCTTCGGTGATGCAACCCTTCATTACCAATAAGTCACCGACACGGATTCGGTTACCAAAAATAGCCATTTTCTGCCACCCTCAAGTTGTTTTATTTGGCCGTTTCGGATTTGTAAACGCGCAAAAAGAGCGCACAAAGCGACCACTTTAGATATTATGGCATAACTGCCTTGATAAATAAATACAAACGCGAATGTTTTTTGGATTTTGTGCAAAATACCCAAAATCACTCTTCGTTGTTGAGTACATTTGCCTTACGACGTCTGCCAACGTAAATCATAAGTATAAGTACAGCCAGGCCGAAAACCGTGATTGCAAGCCCTGCCACAGCCCCGGGACATTGATAGGAAAATTCCACTTCATACATTCCGACATGAGGAAGAACAACCGCGCAGAATGCTTTGTTGCAAACAGGGATTATTTCCGCTTCCTCGCCGTTTATCTTCACTGTCCAGCCGTCCGTATACGGAATCGATGTAAACAGCACTCTTCTTTCATCGGTTATACAGACTTTACCTTTTATATATCCGCTTTCGTATTCTTCGACTTTAAAACCTTCCGACGCCAGTATTTCATATGCTTCCTGCAGTTTTTCACCGTTAATGGAATAGAACAGCAATCCGCCGGTGTTATATACTCCCGGGAACGATTCATCCGCCTCGACACCGATCATGTGGTTCTCTCCGACCGCAATCGTCTGTGCCGCAAAAGGAACATGGATTTTGGAGTCCAGTGAATTGGCCTGATTCATAAAGGTTTCCCATTCAATTCCGGATACGGCACCGTTTTCCCCGTCCGGAACAATCTCTGCATATACTTCATTCTCCACATCATATATGGCAAAAATCACTTCCCCGCCCGAAGGATTCGTAAGATAAAATGCCTGATCCTTCTTTGAAAACATCAGGCCGTTTTCCTTTGCCTCGATTTTATCTTCGGGAACCGGCTCATAAATTCCTTCCACACCGCTCAATCTGTAAATCAGTGCATTCTGGTTTTCAAATACGTTGTCCGTGTATTCCGCATCCTCCAGAATCCCGGAATTTACCATGTATCCGACAGGAAGATAATACGGGGTTTCATATACCTTCAGGTCCGTGGCAATATTCGCCGTTGCCATATCCACATACAGCCTTGCCGTATTCTTTACGGAAAGCAGCATCTCCATCGGCGGGGTAAGTCCCGTACCACCGGTACGTCTCGTTGAGGTATAAAAGCCCATCTTATGCATAAAATCTCTGAGGGCTTCGTTTTCCGCGGAGTTAAAATCCGTGATTCCGTTATATCCGAAATAAGCATCCGAATTATGAACGGCATCTCCGTACAGACAGATTCTGTAGAATTCGTCTTCATCCGTATACCGGTTTAAATCCGCTATACCGTTTAAATTTCTTTCAGTTTCCGCTTCCCACGCATAGAAATAGTCTTCTCTGGTAAGTCCCTGTTTCCAGTTGATATCAAATGTTCTGACAAAGCCGTTCGTAACCACCTCCGCCACAACCAGAAGCATCATGGCAGCCATGATTTCGGAACGTTTCCCGGTAAATTTTATAAATAAACCGGCGAAAAGAACCCACAGAAGCACAAATGCAGCGTTAATCAGAAGTCCGTTGTTGCTGTTTCTCGCCACCCATCCGATTTCAAGCGGCTGAAGCCTTTGCTCGACCGCATAAAGTACAATCAGCCCCACGCCGAGAAGCAGAAGGTATTTTTTATTCATCCGTTCTATATACTCACACTGTCTTGCAGCCATCGCGCAGAGTATGAAGCTGATGATAAAGGAGAATCGGTAATTCCACATATCCGGCGCATCGAATGCGTGCAGGAGTTTGTAGATTGGAAGTACCATGCATCCCAGCATAAAGAATGCAAGCAGCACACCAGAAACAATTCTCTCCCGTTTCGGGATTTCTTTATTTATAAAATAGAACGGCGCCAGAATCATGCACGGCAATCCGCAGTAGATATACGGGAACGTATGATAATCCTGAAATTCTCCCCAGAAGAGATTATTGAGTACTTCAAAAGGAGAAACTCCGAGGGAAGTAAACGTTGTGCTGTCCGAGGCCGTATGACGCATCAGGAATACAAGTACGGGCATCCACAGAAATGCCGAAAGCATAATCGAGACAAGCGCCGAAAGAACATATTTTAAAATGCTCTTTCCGGGTGCAAGCTTCCGCTCTTCTTTCTTCTGAAGAATCAGCATGAGGAAATACATAATCAGGCTGAACCCTGCCAGCAGATAGCCCATGTAGAACTGCGCGATAAAAATATATGTATAGGTCCCGATTAAAAACAGATACTTGTTCTTTTTAACCGCAACATAAGTCGCCCACGCCACAACCGGGAGCATGTAGAGCCCGTCCAGCCACATAAAATTGGCGATACAGTACTCTACGGTGAATGCACACATCGCATAAAATACCGAAAAAACAACAGACGACAGCCGGTTATTGTTTAATACCTTCGATGCAAACAGCTGAAAAGCGGCCGCTGCAGTTCCGATCTTCGCAATAATAATGACCGCCAGAATAACATTCGGATCCGTCCACTGGAAAATAAAGAACAGAATATTAAACGGGCTCATCAGTTCAAATGCTACCGTCAGTGCCGTATTGTATCCCATCGATGTGGTGAAGGAATACCAGACGGTTTCGCCGTGAGACAGATTCCGAATCAGCATCCGGATATTGGCAATATAAATCTCCCACGCATCACCGCCCAGGATTACGAATTTGCCGGACGTAAGCATCTGGGAATAGGTCAGCATGAGAAACATGGAAAGTGCTGCCAGCAAAAAGGCTGCGATCCAGTAATATTTCGGTTTCAGACGTTCAAGCGATATTTTACTCATTCTGTTCACCTCTGCGCGTCTTAATCAAAAGAACATAAAACGGAATCATCCCATACAGGTAAATCGCATATCTGACCAGCGCCACGGGGCCAAGCAAAAACGTCGCCCAATACATCAGCACGAATACTCCCAATGTAATAAAATCTTTCCTTTTTTTGTAAATCGAATACGTAAAGAAGAACAAAAACAGGAAAAATGCGCTTCCCGGCGAGAACAAAAGCGGAAGAATCACCCTCTGGTCTGAATAATACATATTATTAAAGCCTTTTAAATAATCCGTTATCATCGGGAGTCTGGAATCGGTTCTGGCAGGCTCATAACTCTCCGCAGGCCAGTATCCTTTGTCTCCGTTTCGGTACAGAGTCAGTTTGCTTGCCGGATACCACAGCCCGCAGTTTGTCGCAAGAAAAGCTTCGGCCGCGCTCACCGGATTATCGGCAATCATGTTAAAATAAGCGCTTTGCACCTTTGACTTATTCGCATAATAGTAATCCATATTCACTTTCGATTTCGGAATATCGGCGATTGCAGGCACATAAACCCTTCCCTCTTCCGAAACCAGATTTTCAATCACTTCGATTTCCTCGGCTGTGACAATCGAATCCCGGCTTGTAGCAATTCGCATCATCTGCTGGAGGGGAATGGAATACTTCTCTCTTCCGTCCACCTTGATATTTACGAAAGCGGATACAAAGAGAAGTTTATAACATAAGAAAAGCAAAACGATAACGCCTGTCAGAATTCCCGCGTACTTTCGGTTTTCCTTCTTTGTCAGAATCAAAAGCGGCAGAATCAGAAATGGAACGGCATACACGCAGTTATTTCTGAAAATCATCATCATGGTCACGGAAATGCAGAATAAAATCACTTTCGGAACTTTTTTCATGAATCCTGCAGTGTCCTCAAAATATTCCGCCATCAGTGTTGCAAAAAACATAAAGAATGCAAAGAAACAACTGTCCTTCGTTGTGGATAGAACCATGAAAACAATCGGCGGATAGATTCCGAAGAATGCCGTCAAAAGAACGGGAACGTATTTGTTTCCGGCCTTCTTTGCGATATAGGAAATTGCATAGGAAAAAGCCGCCACCGATACCAGTATCTGAATCAGGCTGTAGACGAATACTCCCGTTGAAATATTCTCCCCATCCGCAAAAGTGCTCAGAATCAATCCGAGCAAAACCGTATGCAGGGCGGGTTGTTGTTCGGAAATCAGTCCATAGGAATAAAGTGCAAACTGTTCCGGTGCATCAAATATAAACAGTCCCGGGTATACTCCCAGAAGCCAGATTATATAAATCACGAACAAAATTCCGAAAGAAGCAGGGAATACCTTCTTTCTTCGAATCTCCTTATTCTGCACAAGCGTAATTCTGTCAAAAGCATAGAATAAAAGCGTAACAACACAAAAAGAAACCGCAAACACTCCTGCCGCTGCAAGGAGGGTAACCGGATAAAATGCAAGCCTGTCGTAATGCTCGATTTCATACCCGAGAATCAGTAAAATCGTCAGGATTCCCGAAAGCACAAAAATATGGATTCTGTTTTCCTTTGTAATCAGTTTTTGAAGCATTGCGTTCCTTTCCGAATCACGCCTTTTTCTTTTTTCTGACATCCAGCCAGAGAAGAATCATAAATAAAACCAGTCCGGCCAAAGCCATTCCCGAACCGATATAGGCTCTCCGGTCATCATAATACATCACAACACTGTGTTCACCCGGAGTCAGTTTTGCCGCAAGAAATGCTCCGTCCATTACGGCAAAGGTATCCGTCTCAATACCGTCAACCGAAATATGCCATCCCCTGTCGTAGGGAATTGATGTATAAAGAACAGGCAGATCTTCACTGACGAGAACGGTACCTTCGATTCTAGTTTCCGTAAACGAGGTCATTTTAAGAGCTCCGGGAAGAAGGCTCTTATATACTTCCGAAAGATTCTCCGGATTCGTCATCGCACAATATGCATGAAGGAATGATACCACCGAACCCGGATCTCTTTGCAGAATCAAAGTCGCCACTCTGCTTCCGTCAGCTGTTTCCGCCATCGGAACGATTCCCGGAACATAAAGGGAATATCCGACGCCGGCCCAGTCGCTGCCGACTTCATCCGGCATAATGGAAGCTCCCTTGTACTCTTCCGGATGCGTTGTATCCTGGGAGAGGTACAGATATGCCTCTCCGTCCGTTTCCGGCAGAGCATAGAATTCCACGGCACCGATTCCGCCCGAATCCTCATTCATCATGATATATGTAATGTCCTCTTCCGGATAAAGGGTGACT
The DNA here is from genome assembly GCA_002494135.1 of Lachnospiraceae bacterium UBA7027. GTDB lineage: Bacteria > Bacillota > Clostridia > Lachnospirales > Lachnospiraceae > UBA3766. The sequence goes on along the minus strand of DLBG01000142.1, from coordinate 32,375 downwards.
CCAACAATGTTTCCTCCGAAAGCCTGTTTTGAAAAGACTTCCGTTTCTTTTCCGGTCATCGCACAAGCCAGACGATTCTGGTTTTCGAAAGGATTGTCTCCGTTTGCGGCGTATTCCAGAATCCTGTCGGAAACCATAAACGCAAGCGGCAGTGTCTGCTCGTGTTCCGTAACGGCAAACTGCCGTCTTCCTTCGATTCCCCATGTTTTTTCCACAGTATATTTATTGTCGAATATCATGCGGGTAAAATCCGTTCCGCCACGACCGGTAACAAACTGCGGTCTTCCCTGATATCCGAGACTGTAAAGTTCATTTCGAAGATTCGAGTTCTCTATGGATGAAAAATAGCCCGTACCGTGAATATCCAGTTCCATCATTTCGTTGGAGGAATAGGAAGTCGGAAGTTCCACACGGAAGAACAAATCCTGCTCTTTTTCACTGATTTCTTCATAGATTTCCCTTAAGTAACCGGTGCTTAATGCCCTCTCCTCAACACTGCTTCGAAGAGTATCCGTATCCATTTTCAGATTCTGCAGGGATACGGCTCCGCTGATAACAACCTCCGCAAGCCAGATTCCCGCAAACGTCCATCCAGCTTCTTCTTTTCCTTTTGCAAGTAACAGCGCATATGCACTCATCAGTAACAGACTGACGGCCCATTGCATCAGGGTCGGCCTTTCGGAAGGCATTCTGGTAAAAATCAGGGCAAAAAACAAAAGCGAATAAGCCCCGACAATGAATCCGTATGCTGCATATGCCTTTTTCTTTGGCATCTTTTTAACGGTTCGCGTAAACTCCGTAACAGCTATGCTTAACAGATAAAAAACCCAAAGATACGAAAAACGGAAGGCAAAGCTGTCCGGCTCGTCAAATCCGTGCAGCATCAGGTACGCCGGATGCCAGAAAGTACAGATTAAAAGAAAAACAAGCGGTACGGATGCCGCAATTCTCTCCCGTTTCGGATTACCGGAATCCAGGAAATACAAAAGTACAAGTAACAATACCGGCAGGCCGCAGTACAGCGCAGGCAACGTATTAAATACCAGGGCTTTTCTTGCCGGCAGAAAACTGATGAAAAACTCCCAGGGAAGCATCCGTTCCGTTTCGGAGAAAGTACTTCCCCCAGGCATATGCTCCATAAAGAACAGTGCGGCTGGCAGGATTACTATCATGGATACCAGTACGGCCGCTATTACGCTCAACAAATAAGCCAAAAGTTTACCGGCCAGTTCACGTCCTTTCATTCCCTTCAGAATCAGAATGGCAATAAATACCACAAAAGAGAAAATACCGAGGCTGTAACCGGTCAGAAAAATATTCAAAAAACCAAAGGTATAGATAAGAATCAGCCATCCCCTTCGTCCGGTATCCGCAAAGTGTACCAGTGCAAGCATCAAAAGAGGCATGATATATACGACATCCAGAAAATGAATATTCATGTAAAAATGCAGGGAATAGGAAGAAAGTGCATAGATAACCGCAAATAAAACCGCTTTTTTTTCATCTGCCCTGAGAATGATTACGCTAAACCACCAGAATGCACCGGCTGCTGCCATCATCTTTAAAAGATAAATGATGACCGCCGCCCATTCCGCATTGCCGATCAAAACATGAATCACTCCGAACGGACTCATCTGTAATACGGCATAGAGGGCCGAAGTCGGCAATCCCATGGAATAGCTGAAGGAGAAATCCAATCCCTCTCCGAGGAGGAAATGCCGCCAGAACATGCGGTCCACCAGCGCGAACTGAACCTCCTGGTCTCCGAAAAGAAACGTATACTCACAACCGGGAAACCGATGTGCAAGCACGAAAATAACAGACGTGGCAAGACACGTTAAAACCATTGCAAGAAGCATATACAAAAGGCGCTTGCGCAGCTGTTCTTTATTCTCCCTGTTTTTCGGTGACGTTGTCATTTACGACTGCGTTTCCTTTCGATTTCTTTTTGTATTCCGTATAAATCAAAACCGCAAACAATACGATTCCGGCAAGCATGCAGAAGACTCCTGCCCACTGTCCGGGACAACGGTATCTTAGTTCGATTTCATGTACTCCTTCTTTCGGTATCACCACACCGACAAAGGTGTCGTTAAGAACCGGAACAACAGGCACTCGGATTCCGTCCACCTTAACATCCCATCCTTCGACATAGGGAATGGAAGTAAACAGAACCTTTCTCTCCCCGCTCGTCTGAATCGTGCCCTTTACATATCCGTCCTCCCATTCTTCCACCTGCAGACTCTCACGGTTTAAATCCTCAAAGATTTCACCGAGAACCTTTTCATCGGACCGGTAAATGTGAATTCCGGCTGTCTCAAACATAATGTCAAAATTACCGGAAGTATATAACTGAATATAATGATCGTTGTTCGTTCTCCAGAGCTTGTAAGCCGCCGGAATCCAGGCGGAGTTGTCTTCTTCCTCGTTCATGTTTTCAACCAGGGAAACATAAACACCCTGAATAAGATCCTTCGGTTCATTTGATACAATCTGCATATAGACACTGTCATCCACGTCTTTTACGCGAATTACCATATTTCCGTCTTCCACACCGGATCGAAGGAAAAGATTTTTGTTTTCTCCCGTAAGGATCAGCCCGTTCTCTTCATAGGTAATCTTATCCTCTTCCACGGGCTTATATAAATCAACACTTTCCTCTCCCGTGAGTGCCGCAAATACCCTGTTCTGATTCACAAAGGCATTGTTTGTCATCTCAACTTCCGATAACGCTTTCTCATCCACCATGAAGCCGACCGGGAGTCTGTATTTGTTCTCGGAAATAACCGGCTGGGCATCATATCCGGCCATCTTCATTCCCGTATAGATTTTACCCCTGATTTTGACGGACAGAAGCATCTCCAGAGAGGGTGTATAACCGGTGGCAAACGTTCTGCGGATGGTTGTATAAACACCCATGCTGTCCAAAAACTCTCTGAGATTCTGATTCTCTGCCGTTCCGAAATCGGAAACGCCGTTGTATCCCCAGAAAGAATCGCTGTTTTTGCCCATGTCCGAAAGGATAATCGTACGGTAGAAATCGGAATCCCCCACCGAATCGATAGCCCCGGTGGACAGTTCCATATCTTCATACCAGGCGTAATAATAATCTTCTTTCATAAACGATTCACGGAAGAAGGAATCACTCAGTCTTACGGAACCGTTCGTGATGCATTCGGCCATTCCCGCGAAAATCATCAACGCAACAAGTGTCGTTCTCCACTGTTCTTTTTTCTCATACAAAAATACAAGTAAAATCCAGAGTGCCGTCAGTCCGAGATTTACGGCAAGGTTTCTGCCGGTGTTGTATACAAACGTTCCGTATGTTGCTTTTTCCAGCTGCTGTTCGAGGAAGAACAGCCCGAACAGAAACAGGACATAAGCTCCGAGACGTTTGAAACCGATTGTCGGGATGTACTGTGATTCTCTACACGATACGGCACAAATCAGGAAGGAAAGAATAAACGAAAAACGGAATCCCCACATATCAGGTGCATCAAAAGCGTGCATCAGCTTATACAGAGGCAGGAAAATACACGCGGCAAAAAAGAACGCAACCAAAACTCCGGCAATAATTCTCTCCCTTTTATCGATTTCCTTATTCAGGAAGAAAAACGGGAATAACAAAAGAGCCGGAATTCCGCAATAAATAAACGGACTGTCATACAGATTCTGAAAAGCTCCCCAGAACAGGTGATTGCCTACCCCCAGCAGATCCGTATTCATTACTTCGAATACCGTACTGTCGGTGGGATGATAATGAAGTAAAAACAATGCCAGAGGGACCCAGATAACAGCCGAAATCAAAACAGCGCTTACCAGAGAAAGAAGGTAATGCAATACATATTTTACCGGTTTCATTACCCGCTCTTCCTTCTTAAACAGAACCAGCAGTAAAACAAAGTACATAAGGCTGAAGATACCGATCATGTATCCCTGATAGAACTGTACAATGAAAATATAGGCATAGGAGAAAGTAAGAAGGGAAAACTTACCCTCTTTGACAGCCTTATACACGGCAAGTGCCACAACGGGCAAAGCATATACTCCGTCCAGCCACATAAAATTAAATACCCCGTAGATTACGGAGAAAGCACACATCCCGTAGAATACGGAAAACAGAATGGAGTGAATGCCTTTTGCTTTGAGGACTTTTGATGCAAAAATCTGAAACATGGCAGCTGCCAGACCGGTTTTTAATACGATAACCGCAGCCGTAATTACATTAAAATCTTTGTCATAAAAAATCAGATACAGAATGTTAAACGGACTCATCATCTGAAAGGCGAGCGACAATGCCGTATTTAACCCCATGGACATGGAAAAAGAAAACCACGGATTCTCCCCGTTAATAATGTTATCGATTAACATCCTCATGTTCGCCGCATAAATCTGAAGCGAATCTCCGGCAAGAATAATATATTTTCCGGTCGTCAGCATCTGAGCATAAGACAGCATCACGTACATTGCCGTCGCACCGAGCACAAAAGATATCATCCAGTAAAAACGCGGAGAGATTTTTTTAATCCATTTTTCTATCATCACATATCTCCTTAACTTAATCGGAGGTTTTTATTCATTCTCTTTATTTCCGGCCGGCAAAAGCAGATAAAACGGAAGCATGACATACAAAAACATGGCATATCTTACAAGCGCTACCGGTCCGAGCAGGAAGGTCAGCCAATATACAAAAACAAAGATTCCTGCCACGACAAAGCCTTTTTTCTTCTTCTCAGTTGCGTAAAGAAGCATCGCCAGGAACAGAACGAAGAAGCTTCCGGGTGCAAACAGATAAGGGAAAATCACCTTTTGCGACGAGAAAACCTTTTCTTCAAATCCGGTAAAGAAATCCGAAATCATCGGAATAACCGGTTCCAGTCTTGCGGGTTCAAGGCATTCAATCGGCCAGTATCCCTTAATTCCTTCGGGATACAGAGTCAGATCACATCCCGGATACCACATTCCGCAGTTCACGGCAAGAAATGCCTCAATCGCATCCTTCGGGTTCTGCCGGATTACATCCAGATACATCTGCTGCACTTCTTTTTTATGGCCTTTGTAATAATCCATATCAATGTATGCTTTCGGCACATCGGCAATGGCCGGATAATACTCCCTTCCCTCCTCGGCAAAAAGCTTTTCGACAATTTCTCTCTGACTGTCGGAAATAACGGAATCATCCGAGGTATAAACACGCATAATCTGCTGGATCGGAACGGAATAAAACTCTCTTCCGTTCACCTTCTCCGTGACAAAAGCGGGAACAAACAGAACTTTATACAGAACAAACAGTCCCAGGAATGCGCCGGTCATTACGGCTGCGTATTTCTTTGTTTCCTTCTTCGATTTTACAAGCATGAGAATCCATAATACAGGAATTGCATACATACAGTTGTTTCTGAAAATCGTCATCAAAACCACGGAAAGTGTCAGAATAACCGGCTTCCAGATTCGGGAAACAAAGGTTTTTTCGTCGTCAAAAAACTCCAATACCATAGTGACCGAAATCATAAAAAAGATCAGGAAATACGAATCCTTGGTCGCGGATAAAACCTGTAAAACAATCGGCGGATAAATTCCGAAAAACAGAATCATTCCGTAAAGCGCGATTTTATTCTTTAATTTGGAATACACATAGGAAACGGCATAGGAAAACGCCATGGCAGACAAAAATACCTGCACGATACTGTATACAAACACACCCTTCTGAATGTCCATGACGGATTCCGAGAATCTGGTGACGAGGAATCCGAGAATTACGGTATGTAACACCGGATGATGTTCCGAAATCAGATTCAGACGATATCTGTTATACTGCGCCTGTGCATCGAAATTGAATAGTCCCGGAAATACGCCCAGCAGAAAAATGATATACAGAACAATCAAAATCAGGAAGGAAATCAGAAATGCCTTCTTTCTTGATATCGTGCAGTTGCCCGAAAAATGTATTCTGTCCATCAGACAATAAAGTGCTGCAAGCACAAATGAGCAGATTACAAAGGTCCCGGCCGTCGCAACCGCAGTAATCGGCCGAAATGAAAGACTGTCAAAATGATCGATTTCATATCCGGTTACAATCAGTAAAGTCAAAACAGCGGATAAAACCGCAATCGGAAGGATTCTCTTTTTCGGAAACAGTTTCTGAAGCATTCTAGTCTATCCCTTTTTAGTATCTTTTGTAAATGACCGTCCCGGTCGTTCTTCCCAGTTCCTCATATCCTCTGTCCTTACAAAGGCTCTCTATGGTTCCGCCCGGACATACTGCAATATATTTTGCGGATAAATCGTCTAAGTGTTCTTTTGCATAAGTCATTTCACAGCAGTTCAGGCCCATGCCTTTCGGAAGTGCATACAATTCATTATACGATAATATGAACGAATCACCAATAATCCAGTCCACAGTATTCTCATATCCCGTTTTTGCCTTCCGGTCAACCGAAACACTCTCAAACCGTTCCGCCCAGTATTCGTTGCCTTCGATGATTCCGGCATCCGCAAAAGGGGCCTCATAATCGGCGCCGAAAAAGGATCCGCGAAGAACGCAGACAAAAAGGAAGCTGATTAACAGGGTTTTCAGTACCGTACTCTTCGGTCCAAGCTTTCCGTATGAAAGCAGGAGGCTTCCGATTACGGAAAAAACAAACAGATGCCGCCCTCCTTCATATACCTTCTGCATGATTATAACAAGCAGGAAAAGAACAATTACCATGGCGGCCGTATAAACAAAAAACGGTTTTTTGTTTTCTTTTTCTTCAAAAAATCCCTGTACCGTAACCAGTACAAAGCAAATCAGTGCCGATAGGAACTGAACTCCGGGGAGATAGCCTCTTAAAAACGTATCTGCCGTAAGGGATTTAAACCAGACTCCGTAAGCGTTCATCGCCCTGGTAAACCGGCGGATGAATGCGGAAGCATTGCCGCTAAACAGATCTTTCAGCATGGAGATAAACGGCATTGAGGAAAAATACGGAGCCGTAAACAGTTTTCCGATGATTAAATAAATACCCAAAGCAGCAATGCCAAAGGCAATCACCGTAATCTCGGCTCTTTTGATTTTCCTTTTCTTCATGAAAAGATACGGGATTACCGTAAACAGTCCGTAATACGGTCTGGCCTGGGTAAGCAGAAACACGCATGCAAACATGGCAATCAGACAGTTTCTGACATCCTTCTTTTCAACAAATCCGTTCTCTCCCATCATCAGTCCGAACAGAACCAACGTCAGGGAAAGGATAAAGGTTTCCGGCAAGACGCTGAGCAGATGAACCGGAACAGACGGAAATAACGATAAAAACAAAAGGCTGAAAAAAAACTGCTCCCACTTCGGTTTTGAAAGCATTACAAAACCGGAAAAAGCGAAAGAAAAGAAAAACAGATTGCAAAAAATAAGGGATCCGTTGTTTATCCCGAAAATCCTGCCCCAGATTACCCAGGGAAGATAGTTAACCGGCGGCCAGAATCCAAGCGAACCAAGGATTGCATGTCCCTCGTTATATCCGAAATATCCCCTCGGATAACCATGCGAGAGAATGGCCTCAACGGTTTTAAAATAGTACAGGCTGTCATTGTTGTATGAAGACGGGACATATAAATGAAACAGTGACTCCCTGTGGACCAGGCAGTATACAAAACAAAGAACAAACGGGAATATAAAAGCTATTCCCACTTTGATAAGCGTTTCTTTCTTTATCCGTTGTTTCTTTGAATCCATGCGGTTACTGTCCTGTACTGTTTTCCGGATACCAAATCATTATTTATGATTCCCGATGTCTTGTCAAGGATAACGACACCCACAGCGAAGCCAGCATAACGGCCCCGAGAAGGGACATGATACACCCGTATTTCAGATACGGATTCCGGTAGCGAAACTCTGCGTCGTATGTCCCGGATTCCGGTAGTCGGATTCCGATAAACGTGCCGTCCGCAACAGGAATAACTTCAGCACTTTTCCCGTTCAGTGTAGCTGTCCATCCCTCAAGATAAGGTACGGAAAGCATTAAGACCCGGTTCTCTTTTGTTACTTTAACCGAACCCTTTATTATTCCGGCCTTCCTCTCAGATATTTGCAAACCGTTTTCATTCAGTATTTCAAATCCTTCCCGGAGTTTTTCCCGATTCAGACGATACAGATAGATATCTTTTAAGGAAACCGGGCAGTCCTCCGGAACATAGGATTTTACCAAGAGGAATTTCCCGTTATCGGTATCTTTCAATTCATATACGGCTGCTCCGCGGATCTGACCGTCCTGTGCCCCCATATCAAGATTCATGATGTTTCCGGCTGCCTCCGCAACGGGACTCGCAAAATATAATCCGGGATGCTCATAGCCGAACTGAAGAAATACCCTTTCGGAATCATCGAAAGGAATTGTAAAACGAATCGCGGCCTCTTCCACGTCTTCTCTGATCAACCGCATTCCGTCCAGCGTATTTTCGAGATGCAATCCTTCTTCTTCGATTATCGCATCTTTCATGGGAATTCTTTCGTAAACATTTTCAATACCCGTCATTGCCTGAATCAGTGCGTTCTGATTTTCAAACGCATTCCCTTCCGGGAGCGTGAGTTTCGCAATCTCCGGATTCACGGCATATCCTAACGGCAGACAATATGGATTCTCCGACTTCTTTACCGGTTCTCTCTCTCCGATGATTCGATAAGGATTATCTGCCGTATAGCGATATTTCACGCCCAAAATCATTTCCGTAACCGGTGTAATGCCCGTAGCGTGAATCAGTTTTGCGGAAGTAAAAAATCCCATTTTACGCATAAAATCTCTCTGCGAGGGAATCTCTGCCGTTCCAAAATCCACGATTCCGTTATATCCGAAGAAGGAATCGGAATCATCGCAAAGATCGTTCTGAACCGCGATCCGAAAATCATTCTTTTGCATATCGGGATCTGCCAGTATTTCCTTCATGCTACCGCTCCAGTTCTCATATGCCGTCTCCGGAAGCTTATCCAGTCCCTTCCACAATACGACTCCGTTTCCGGCGCTCTCCGCTACGGCGAGTAAAACCAGCATGACCGCGGCCAGGGTTTTCTTTGTCTTCTTGAGATGAAATAATCCAATCCAGCAGGCAGTCAGAACGATATTCAACAAACATAAAACCGCTGAAGATACAAGCCCCGCCTCACCGTTATAAAGAGTTTCTGTCATGCCGACAAGATAGCAAAGCCCCAGCACGCAAAGAACAATAATGGTTTGCAATTTCGGAAGACTGTCTGAAAGTTCAAAAGTCCTTACAGCGATCAAACAAAGCAGAAAACTGATTACAAAAGAATACCGGTAAGCAAAACCGTCCGGAATATCCAGTGCATGCATAAGCGCATTCAGGGGAACAATAAAAATGCAAAGAATATAGAAAAGCAAAAGCAATCCGGCTGTCAGTTTCTCCCGCAGGGAAATCTCTTTTTTAAAGAAAAATCCCGGCAGCAGAATCAGACAGGGAATGCCACAGTAAAGATTCGGCAGATTGTTGTAGGTTGAAGATGCTTCCCCGAAGAAAAGCCTTTTCCCCAAATCAAACAGATTAACGGAAGCGGATGCAAAACTGCCCGTATCCGATGCGGTATTTTTAAGAATCCAGAAAAGTGCCGGAACCCAGACAATCGCCGAAATACAGATTGCGGTAAGAACACTTGCGAAATAGAGAGCAAAATGAATTCCCTTCTCTTTTCCGGAAAGTTTTTTCTCTGTGACCATCAGTAAAACAAACAAAAGGAAAGTAAAAATGCCGATCATATAACCCATATAAAACTGGATGATAAATGTCACGGCATAAACTGCCGCCAGAAGATAATACTTCTTTTCGTGAATCCCTTTTGTCAGACACAGACACACCAAAGGCAGAAGATACAGAGCATCTGCCCACATATTGTTGCAAAGTCCGAAGAACACTCCGAATGCGCACATGGAATAAAACACTGCCCAGATAACGGATCCGATGCCTTTACTCTTCATTCCCCGGGCAGCGAATAACTGAAATGCCATTGCCGCCGTCCCGGTTTTTAAAATGAAAACAAGAGCAATTGCTACCCTGGGGTCCGCCTGATAAAGCAGCAGATAAACAATATTAAACGGGCTGAAAAAATCATAGGCAAGTATCAGCGATGTGTCCATTCCGAGGGAAGTCGTAAAGGAATAACGGATACTCTCCCCGTTTAAAAGATTCGTAAGTATCATCCGAATATAGGAATACAGTTTGAACTCGTCTCCGTTAAAAACGGTAAACCGGCCGGAAGACAGTAATTCGGCGTATGAGAGCATGACAAACATTGCGATGCAGCCGAGTGCAAACGCAACAAAAGGATAATGCTTCGGTTTTATTCTTTTTACCAGTTTCTCAAGCATGTTTTCTTACCACCAGAACGAAGTAATCGGGCCTTCTTCCACTAAATCCTTTTCGGCATCTATTTCGCTGTTGCGTCCGTTAAACCGGTACGTGAAATAACAGTTAAATCCGGACATTCCGAGTCCGTTGCACTTCGGAACCGGTGAATAATAATTCCTGTATTCGATTTTCTGAACGGTCCTGATTCTGACCATGTCTTCCTGCAGTAACGGAAGGGGATATCCGTTTTTTACGACATCATATTTCAGGTTATTCTCATACAGAATGGTCGGAAGAAGATCCGACTGCAGTTCACCGGGAGCAGAATTAAACCGCATCTCTTCCGTTTCCGCATACGGTTCCTTAATCAGCATAACCGGTTCGGAATGTTCGATACTGTTTAAGCCGTGGTCTGCCGTAAAAATAATACAGGAGCTGTCATACAGTCCAAGTTCTTTTAACTGGCGAATATACTCGGACAGAATTTCAAAGCAGATTTCCACCTCGTCATTCGGATCCACACTCTCCTCTTTGGAATACCCGTAAAGAGGTGCATGCATTCCGTGAAGATGCTGGAAAATAATCCGCTTGGAACCGTCCCGAACCTGCAATCCTTTTTTAAGGCTGAAATAATAGTCAAAATTAAAATAATCGATTCCGAGGCCTTTTGCGGCATCCGCATTGGTTTCGGCAAACTCCGAATCAGACTTCTCCATTCCGCCGTACCGGAATGTGGAACAATTGTTAATTACATCCGCCCCGGGCACATAGAAAACTTCTTTTAGGGAAAAAGGACTGTACTTATACATAGATAATTTCACCATGTACAGATAGGTCTTCAGGCTGTTGGTTTCGATGTCATATTCGATATTGACCACATTCTGAATTTTACCGAGCATATTTTCGGCTCCACCGCAGTAGTCTTCGGAGTCTGAATACAGGTATACGTTATATCCGTTTTCCTGAACCGTACGGTAGAAATATACCGCGTTTTCACTATTCCACGCTCTTTTATTGGATTCCCTGTAGTCTATGGAGAAATCCACTTCCGAAGCTGTCAGAAAATAAGGCATGGATATCGGTGTGGAGAAAGATTTTGTACTGACATTATCGTATACGACAAAGTCTTTGAACGTTTCTTTGAACCGGGGATAATCTTCGAAATAACCGTCGAGATATCTTGCCCAGAAAGCGTCCATTACAAAAATAATCGTATTCTGTTCGGAGGAAACCGTATACTGCTCTTCTCCCGAAAAACGATAATCCGTCATATTTGCCTTATTGGTCTCATGCTGCAGACAGGTTAAAAGAAGATACGGAAGCGGCGCAAGCTGAATGAAAAACAACAGGCCGGACAATCCGAGTGCGATGTTGGTAATCAGTTTTCTCTTTTTACCGTAAACGGAATAAAGAATCTGCGGTATCGTAATAACCGCAATCCATAATAAGATATTAAGAAAAAGCAACCATACCGGCGTTCGTTCCAGCCCGCCGTCAATGAGCTTATCCGTATTCAGAAACGCATTCTGAATATAAGCCATGGCAAATACCGACGTTGCTCCGATTAAAACTCTGTCGATGGTCTGATTGCGAAAAAACAGAATTACCGATAACCAGACCAGGCCGGTCAGAAGCAAAAATGCAACAAGTCCCGGAAATAGTATATTTTTCAGGGAAAACACCCACTCGTCAATGTTTGCGTAGAATGTCTCCGTAATTCCGAATAAAAGGATCATGTAGAAAAAACCGCCAACCGGCAATAACAAAAAGCGGCCCTTTTTCAGGTCCGGTTTTGTTTTCGGAAAAACATAGCCCTTCGAGACAGCAAGCCATATATTGGCAAACTTTGATTTTTCAGAGGAATCATCGGATGCCTGTAAGCAGTACAGGATGAAAGAAACCGTTTCCGCAAGCAGGAAAACAATTGACAATCCTGCCACGGAAACATAAAGATTGTATTTAATCTCAATCGGATAAAGTTTTTGAAATAAAACGATAATCACCGATAACAGAATATCGGCACTTATAATCAGCAAAAAATGCGTAAAGACATTTTTTTTCGAATCGGAGACAAATCTTTTTCGAAAAAACAGAAAAAAAACAGTATTTATTATCAGTGGCAGCCATGCCAAGCCTAATATCACCATTTTCCCGGAATGAAACCTTATTCTTTGAATTCAATATCGTCGGACTCAACCTCTTTATTTTTGTTCTCGTCGATTCCGAGTTTCTCGTTCATCTTCTTCTTTGCCTTGCGGAAATAAATCGCAAGACCGGCACCGACAGCGATGGCTACGCCGGCGATTGCCTGAATCAAATATGTGGTTACGGACGGATCAATGTACAGTAAATTCGCTTGCATGATAAATCTTCCTTTCCGGGCTTTATTTCTGTTCAGCCTGTGCTTTTTCTTTTTTGATCTCCATAAGGCGCTCTACAACATACTTTCCGCCGACCGCAGCGGAGTTTCCGATGTTGTAAACCTGGCTTTCGGCATATTCGGCAATTTTTTTCTCGTAAAATTCCCGATTACCCAGTAAATTATTGATGATTTCGGGCACTTTGTCAAGTTGGTCCACATCCACGTTTTCGCCTACAATACTGCGGATTTCCACGTTAATCGGTACCACGTCGATCTTCTCATATTCCGGGTTCATAATCTTCATCGGTGTATTGATGAAAAGCACCGGTTTATGCGTACAGAAGGAATACTCCATGGAGATATCCGACCAGTCGGTAATTAAAACATCGGCCTTCCATACCGTATCCGTCGCGGAAAAATCAAGCTGCACTTCCACATTCCTGTTTCCGGCAAACTTCTCTTTTAATTTCTCCAGCTTCTCTCTCTTATGACGGACATGCTGGGGATGAGGTCTTACGATGATGTGATTTCCCGTATTTTCGAGTTTGGAAAGAAGTTCTTCCAGACAGCTGTCCACAATATTTCCCTCCTGCCAGGACGGTGCGATTAAGATGTTCTTCTTTCCGTCCGGATTCGGGGTTTTGTCCATTTTCTCATAAGCCGCAATCATATCATCGAGAATAAAATATCCGCATTCGATGATCTTCTTCGGCTTTAAGTTATAAAGTTTCTCCTGCGCCAGAATTTCTTCTTTCTGCGCACGGTTCGGACAGAGAATGGAATCATAATGATCCAGTGCACCCTTTCGGTAAGTCAGATTCACGCTTCCCATACCATGCTGGACATAAAGGTACTCGATATCCTTGCGCACATAACTTCTCTTGATGTGGAAATTTTCCAGATCCGGCACCGTCATGACAACAATGTCCGCATCCATTTTCATCATCAGCGTAATCAGTCGCTTCTCGCCGATATAATACGCACGGATTCTGGGATTTTCCTCTGCCATTTTAAAGATGTTATCCTCGGGATCGTTCGTAATATAATGAATCGTGATGTTGGTCTTCTCCATCAGGTAATCGATCAGGCCGGCATAATACTTATAGAATCCGTTGCTCTCGGAATAAAATACAAGATGCTTGTTTACCACGGAGAAGAAACGCTTGTAATCCTGCTTCTCTCTCCTGGCATATTCTTTTGCCTTCGGGTCTTTCTTTTTTTTGTCTCCTCCGAGGCTGTCCAGTTCCTTCAGCGCGGCCTTGCTTTCCTCGAGTTTTTCATAGTCCACATACTTCTTCGGATTGATGAAGAAATTCAGGATGTAAAGCTGTGCCGTGGATAGAAGGTTGCTTGCAATCCAGTAAATCGCGACACCTACGGATACGAAGAAACCAAGATACAGGGAAAGTCCTACTGAAATCCCGAGGGTAATTGCCTGACTCCAGAAATTCTGCTCCGCCTGAATGACATTGCTCTTATTCTGACAGATGCACATTACAAGCGCCGATAAGGCAGCCAGAATCGGAGATAAAATATATAATCCCCAAACCTTTGTCGGAATCACCTCTAAGGAGAATCCAAGGAAGTTCATGTCATACATGCCGCTGTTAATGCCGTACTTGATGACCTCAATTACGCCCATTAAAAGAAGCAACTGAATCAGCGTGGGAATCAGTGTTACAAACGGGCTGTACTTATACTTTTTGTAAATCTTGGAATGCTCTTCCGCAATCTGTTCCTTGTCCCCGTAGAATTTCGCCTTTGCAAAATTCAAGTCCGGTGTCATCTGCACCATTTTAATTGAATTCTTCTGCACCCAGACTGATACCGGAAGCAGGATGATTTTGCTGAAAAGCGTGAACAGAATAATCGCCCAGCCGTAGTTTTTGCATATGTTGTAACATAATTCCATTAACCAGATTAAAGGTTTAATGATTGTCTGCATTTTATCCTCCTGTAATTACCACCAGTAGCTGGTAATCGGTTTCTCTGCAACGAGGTCTTTTTCTTTATCAATTTCTTCGCTTCTGCCGGTAAAACGGTACTCTTCATAGCAGTTGGAATTTGCGAATCCGACACCGTTGCACTTCTTTGCAGGCGGGAAGGAAGACTTGGTTGTAATATAATTCAACGTTCTTTCCCTTACACTGTTCTCCTGAAGCTGAAGCAGGGAAGAACCTCCGTTAATCCGCTTATCATTGCATCCTGCTATTTCAAGGACCGTCGGAAGCAGATCCGACTGAAGACAGCCGGGTGCGGTGTTTGTTTTCATTTCTTCCCCGTGATAATCCGGAAGTTTAATCAGCATTACCGGATCGCTTTCTCCGATTTTCGGAAAACCGTGATCGGCGGTCACGATAATGCAGGTCTTATCGTATAAGCCAAGTTCCTTTAACTGGCTCATATACTCTTCAAGAATCGTAAAACAGACATCCTGCTCTTCTGCATTGGATACTTCTTCCTTGCCCTGAATGCTGTAATACGGCTGATGCATACCGAACATATGCTCAAAAACAATACGTTTCCCGTCCTGTTCCACCTTAAGGCCCTTTTTCAATGCCGCATAGTAATCGAAATTAAACATGCAGATTCCCCGGTCCATGGCCGTATATAAGGTATCCGACAGTTCGCCGGCATCCACTTTCTCGTCACCTTCGAAAAGAAGGCTTGTATACCGGTTTATTTCTTCGGAACCGCTGACGTTTACAAAATCCTTAAAGGTAAACGGAAGATATTTATACAATGACAGTCTTGTCATTGCAAAGAAGGTCCTGACGGGATCTGTCTTTATTTCATATTTTGTTTCGATTGCGTTTTTGATTTTACCGACCATATTGTCGGCATCCCCGCAGTAATCATCGGAATCCGAATACAGGAAAGCCGAATAACCGGCTTTTTGGATCTCCGAATAAAATGCATTGGCATTATCACCGTTCCATGCTTTTTTATTGGATTCCACCAAATCAATCGTATAATCCACGCGGGATGCCGTAAGAAGACTCGGCATGGAGGTTACGGTATTCATTTCCTCTGTTGCAACATTGTCAAAATGAATAAAATCCTTAAAAATCTCCGCTTTTTCCGGATAATTCTTTAAATGATACTCAAAATTGGTATCCTGATACCCGTCCATGATAAAAACAATAATATTGCCTTCGGCTGATACCGTAAACTGCTCATCTCCCGCCAGACGATACTCGGTTTTTATCTTCTCTCCGTATCCTTCCGGCTTTTTCTTCTCAAACGAAACAAAAAGATACGGAAGCGGAATCAGCTGAATCAGGAAAAGAATCGCAGATACAATAACAGCCCCGTTTCGGATGTACTTTCTGGATTTTTCCATTTTCCCGTAGAATACCTGCGGAAGAACAATCAAAAGAATCCAGACAATCAGATTAAGCGCAAGAGCAAAATGAGACACTTCATCCTTTGCGCCATTTATAAATTTATCGGTGTTTAAAAAAGCATTTTGAAGATAAAGGCCCGCAAATACGGATGCGAGAACAATTATCCCACGGTTGTAGTACTTCCCTTTTAAGAGAAAGATGTAAATTCCGAGAAATACAAGCGTAAAAGCAACTGTAAAAAAGGTCGCCGGAATTACGATATCACGGTATGAAAACAGCCATTCCTGGACATTTGCAAAGAACGTCTCGCTGATACCGAAAAAAAACAGCATATAGCCGATTCCGAATACACCCGGAAGAGCCAGTAAAGCTTTCTTTGTGCGGGGAATTTTGTCCTCCTGCTTCTTTTTCTCTTTATTTTCTCCGTAAAAGCACCAGATTTTTGCAAATGCCGCAGAGCCTGTATCTTCCTTTTTTTCGCCGAAACAGAAATACAAAAAGGATGCATTCAGAAGAATGAACAAAAATCCCGCAAACGCCACTGTTGTACGAACAAAGTTATAGGGGATTTCAACAGTATAGAAATGGGTCAGAACAAAAATCCCCATGACGGCAATCGCCGCTAAAGAAAGCATTAGAACAAAATGAAAAACTATTTTTCCCTTGTATTCCTTCAAACCGTCGATTTTCATTTTTTTCTCCGCTTCCCCCACGCCGCCTCCATGACGGTTGCCGGAATAAACATAATCATTGTAAATCCGATCATTGCCGGATAGTTCGCAAGACCTGTCTGCCGAAACAGTTTCTCACCGAGCAATACAAATACAATCAGACACGGCATGTGCAGTACATACGCCCAGTATGTAGCTTTTCCGATGATTTCGAATCCCGGCCATTTGATCCGTTCAGACAAAACAGGAATCGAAAACAGGGCTGTCAGCGCGCCGAATGCATAAACCATGAGAACATATTCCATAATCAGAATGTTTACAAAGAATAACGGCAGGACCGTCAACAGAAGCATTCCGAACACAAGATAATAATCCGTTCTCTTCCACTTTCTCCAAAAACAGGCGATTAACAGTCCGAAGAAGAACGCAAAATACCCTCTGGCCGTATACCCGTTAAAAAACGGACTATGAATGATGATACCCCTTGCCAGACACAGTCTGATTCCGAGTCCGGCAACCGCCATGATAAGGTACCAGACTTCCTTCGGCACCCTGATTTTTGAACTGATCCATGTAAAGAGATAAAACCAAATGTAACAAATCAGCAATACACTGATATACCAAAGCGGAAAGTTCAGCCTGTTCGCATCAAAGAACCATCCTGCCTGCATTCCGGCTGCATTGACTATGATTTCCCGGAAATGAGGATATGATCCGAGCCACGGTTCCTCCGTCAGATGCAGATATAAAATGCTGAAAACATAAAATAAAACGCTTCCTACACATACACCGGGAAGGAGACGTAATGCTCTTTTTCCGAAAAATACACCAAAGTTCAGTCCTTTTTGGATTTTCTCCGCATAATGAAACGCCAGAAAGCCGGACATTACAAAGAATAATTCCACAATATAGCCGAAATAAAATCTGCCGGAATAGAACGAAATCCTGCTTCCCTGAAAATCTCCCACTGCCTGCTGATAATGGTGAAATATAATTAAAACCGTGGCAATGATACGAAGTATATCAAGACCGTTTTTTCTCTTCGCTTCCATTTACCACCCCGGTATTACTTCCCATACCTCGCCAAAAACAGTTTCTCCAGTTTTCGCTTCATCACAATCTGGATCTCTTCCTTCGCGGAAATCGGACGGACGAGAATCGAGCGGATTCCGCTGCGTTTCGCGCCCCAGACGTCGGTAAAAAGCTGATCGCCGACAAAAAAGGTATTCTCCTGATTGGTACCCATTCTCTCCATCGCGATTTTATAGCTTTTCGTAAGCGGCTTTTTCGCCATCGGGATGCAGTCACAGCCGACATCTTCGTTGAACAGATCGACACGCGTCTTGCGGTTGTTCGAAAGGAGCATGACCTTGTAGCCCATGTCCTTTAAAGACGCAAGCAGCGCGCGGCTTCGCTCATCCGAAGGCGCCCCCTGCTCCACGAGCGTATTGTCAATGTCAAAAATGACGCCCCGAAAGCCGTCCTCATATAGTTGTTTAAAATCGATTTCATACGTGGAATCCAGATATTCGTCCGGATACATCCAGCTAAACAGGCCCATGTGCGCGATTCCTAATTTCAGCAAAACGCATTCTTACCCACAATAACCGAATAATTATACCATAAAACCGTTCTTTTCGCACCATTTTCCCATAAAAAAACAGCACCACGGTGCTGTTTTTGCATTTCTGCTTCAATGCGCTTTTTAACGATTCTACTCTAGTGCACTTCTAAGCAGTAACTTCGTGTATTCCTCTCTCGGATTCGAGTAAAGCTCCTTCCTCCTTGCCTCCTCGATAATCCGCCCTTCTTTCATGACGCAGACCTTATCGCAAAGCATATATACGGTCCGCAAATCGTGCGAAATGAATAAAATCGCCACATTCCGCTCCCTGCTTAATCTCTTTAAAAGCTTTGTAATGGACTCCTGAATCGCCACATCAAGCGCCGAAACCGGCTCATCGGCAATTAGAAGCGTCGGCTTTTGCAAGAGCGCCATCGCTATCATGATGCGTTGCCTCTGCCCGCCCGAAAGTTCGGCCGGAAAACGTGTCATCAGTTCATCGGAAAGTTCCACTTCTTTTAAAATTCCCCCGATTGCATCATCCTGCTCCGCACGGTCTTTTACACCCTGCAGTTTTAAAACTTCGCGAAGCAGCCATCCGACCCTTCTTTTCGGATTCAGTGCACTGTACGAATCCTGAAAAATCATGCCCACGCGGTTTTTACGGATCACATTTTGATCTTCCCCGGACGCATCCTTCTTCACCGCATTTAAGCCCGCAATGCACTTTGCAAGCGTGGATTTGCCGGATCCGGATTCTCCGACGAGTCCGACGATTTCTCCTTTGTGAATGGTAAGGTTTATGTCATGGATGCCGATACCGGCATTCGCCTGATCAGCATCCGCAGTTCTTTCTGTTTTTTCCGGAAGGCTCTCTTTTTTTGTCTTCTTTGCAAAAATGACCGTATCGCCGATATTCCTCCTCTTCGGATACAGAAATGTGAGATTCCTCACCTCACACTCAACCTGTGGAGTCTCACGAGCAGCCCCTGCAGAACTCTCCGTTGCGCCCTCAACAGCAGCTTTCCCGTCATCAGACACAAATCCCTGTGTCCCGGCTTTTGCTACACCTTTTTCTGCTGCGCCCTCCGCAGCCTCTTCCTCAGCCTCAAGCTCCTCAAAATTCACTTCCGCCGCAATCAGCTTCTTCGTATAATCCGCCTTCGGTGCATTAAAAATCTCCCCGGCAGCACCCTGCTCCACCACGTCTCCGTTCTTTAAAACAAGAACCTTCGAGCAGAGTTTTCGAACCAGTCCCAGGTCATGTGAAATAAAGAGAATCGCCGTATGTTTCTCTTCGTTGATTCGCTTCAAAAGTTTGATAATCTCGGCCTGCACGGTCACGTCAAGCGCCGTCGTCGGTTCGTCCGCGATTAAAAGTCTGGGTGAGGAAATCATTGCCGACGCAATCATCGCGCGCTGTCGCATACCGCCGGATAACTCAAACGGATAAGAATTGTAGACTCTTTCGGGATCCGGCAGATCCGCAGCCGCCAGCGCCTCAATGGCACACCTGCGGAGTTCTTCTTTCGAATAGTCTGCACTCTTCCCCTCTTTATTCTCATTTCCGGAACCTGTTTCCTCCGCAGTTTTTCCATGCACCCTGAGCGCATCTTCCACCTGGTAACCGATTTTATGAACGGGTGAAAATGCAGTCATCGGATCCTGGAAAATAAAACCGATTTCCTTCCCCTGCAGCGCTCGCATCTGCTTACGCGATGCCTTGAGAAGGTCGATTCTTTCTTCCTTGCCGGCTTCCGCCGCAATTTTGCCTTCCGCCGCAACTCCGCCTTCCGCCGAAAAACGCCCTGCAGAGCCCTCTTTCCCGGATAACTCCCACATCACTTCGCCGGAAATCTTCACATCCCCGCGGCGAATCAGGCCCGCTATTGCAGTGGCGGTAAGACTCTTACCGCTTCCGGATTCTCCCACAAGGCCGACAATCTCGCCCTCATTCATGGTAAAATCCACGTCCCGCACCGCTACTTCCGGCCTTGTATGGTCGTAGAATTCAATTTTCAAATCCCGTACTTCCAGCATCTAAACTTTTCTCTCAACTTCTCTCTGTCTGCTTACCTACAAGACTCTCTTCCGGCTTGCCTTTAACACCTGTCGGTGCCTCCGCCAAGCCTCCTGCACCACTACTCTTTCTTCTTCCCCTTCACCGCCACAAAGAACGTCCTCGCATTTCCGTCCGCTATGAGGCCGAGGCCCAGCAGCAGAAGCACCATCACCACGCCGGGTGCAATAATCAGATGCGGCGCCATTTTTAAATAGCCCTGTCCTTCGGCAATCATGCCGCCCAGGGACGCCTGCGGTGGCTGCACGCCGATTCCCAAGTACGATAAGCCTGCCTCGGCAAGCACGCAGTTATTGAATGAAATAAACATGCAGTTTATGAGCGTCGGCATGACATTCGGCAGAATGTGACGGAACAGAATCCGGAAATCCGACGCGCCCATCAGTTTCGCCGCCTGCACATATTCAAGCTTCGCCTGCTCCTTGAATTCGGTCCGAATCATTTTCGCAAAACTCGGTATCACGGCGATTCCGAGCGCCAGAATCACATTGGTCATTCCGAAATCCGAAAGACTCACGAACACTAACGCCAGAAGGATACTCGGAATCGAAAATAAAACGTCGATAATCCGCATGATTCCGTCATCAAGAAGGCCGCCGTAAAATCCCGTCAGTGCGCCGATTACGGTTCCTCCGGCCGTTCCGATTAAGGTCGACAAAAGTGCAATCACAACGCTCGTCCGAAGCCCTTCCTGCACTCTTTCAAAAATATCCCTTCCGTAGTTATCCGCGCCGAACCAGTGCTGCAGGCTTGGAGCGGTCAGTTTCATCGCAGAGTCCATTTTCGTGGTTCCGTAAGGATGATAGATAAATCCCAGCAACAGAAAAAGACCCAGCGCCGCCAGGATTCCAAGCCCGATATACAGTTGGACGTTTCTTTTCTTTTTCATTCTACCCTTAAATCTAACTACATCTGTAGTCTTCTGCATAATACTCCGTCAGAAAATATCTTCCGTCCTTCTGCAGAAGCCTCCCGCCTACTCTTCTCTCACTCGCGGATCCACAATGGCATGAATCACATCCGTGATTGCGCTGACCACAACAATTCCGAATGCAATCAGCATGATAATCGCCATCACAACCGGGTAATCGCGGACCGAAATGGCAGAAAGCAGGCTTCTTCCGAGTCCCGGAATTCCGAATGTCTGCTCAATTACGATTCCCGATGCAATCATATCCGCAAACAGCATACCGACAAAGGTAATCGTCGGCATGATTGCATTTTTCAGCACATATTTGTAAAGAAGCCCCGTCGTATTGTTTCCCTTCGAATACACGGTCTTCGAATAATCTTTCTTCGCTTCCTCGAGGATATTTGTCCGCAAAAGTTTGATACACATCGCGCATTTCGGCAGTGCCAGCGCAATCGCCGGACAAATCATATACAGTAAAAACTTCCCGAAATTCGTCTGATATCCGACATACGCCCCCGGCGAGAAAAGCCGAAGCACCATTCCGAACACAAACGTCAGTAAAAGTCCCAGTAAAAACGGCGGAAACGCCATTGCAATCTGATTGATTACCGTCATCACGCGGTCAATCAGTCCGCCTGTGTGTTTCGCGGTATATACTCCGATCGGCACGGAAACCGCACACACGATAAAGATCGCCATCAGAGACAAAACTCCGTTGATAACCAGTTTTCCGCCGATTAACTGTTTTACGGGCATCGCGTAGGCATAGGAATCTCCGAAATCCCCGCGGATTGCCCCGACAAGCCATTTAAAATACCGCACCATAAACGGTGCGTTCAGTCCGAGTTCCTCTCTTAACGCCTCGACTTTCTCGGGAGTCGCATTGGTACCGAGTTTCGAAGTCGCCGGATCTCCCGGAATCACGGAAAAGAGGAAAAACACAACAAAAGAGACCGCAAGCAGGGTCAGTGCAAGTGATGCTATTTTCTTCACTACGTACTTTCCCATTGCGGTCTCCTTATTCATTACATCTATAGAACGACTCACCCTTGTCGCGCCTTCCGGCCTTACACACCCGGGCATCGTCGCACAAATTTACTTCGCCGGGCGAATCTTCGCTACATCAATGACATATACGGGATAAAATTCATATCCGGTATACTTTTTGCTCAGTGCCACAAACTCCGGCAAATCCTGAATATAAACGTTTGCTGCATCGTCACTTAACATCTTTACGCAATCCTTGAATAACTCGGTCTGCGTCGCCTCGTCTCTCTCCTCAAAGGCCTTCTTGTATGCATTGTCGTATGCAGTGCTCGTATAGTTTGTAAAATTGTTGCCCGCGTCGGATACGAATCTTGCAAGCAGACTTGAAGCGGTCAGCTGTGCGGCATCCACGCCGATAACGGTTGCATCGTAATTACGTCCGATGTAGGTTTCTGAAAGCCAGGTATCCCAGTCAACCTGCTTGATATTGACGGTAATTCCGACCTCGGCAAGCTGCTCCTTGATTACGGTAGCCGTCTGCACATGCTGGGTGTAATTGGAAGGAACGGTAACTTCAAACTCGAATCCGTTCTCATATCCGGCCTTCTTTAAAAGTTCTTTTGCTTTCTCCGTATCATGAGGATATGCATCTGCCAGGGAAGCATCGTAATACTTACGGAAATTCGGATACATGCTGCTTCCGATGATTACGCCTTCTCCGTCAGATACAAAATCAAGAATCGCCTCACGGTCAACGGCGTAGCACATAGCCTTACGAACGTCCTCATTCGCAAAAGGCTCGAAGTTATGATTTAAGTAAAGTGCCTGTACCAGGTTCATGGTACCTGCGGATACTTCGAATTTGTCCGTATCGATCTGCTGACGAATCGAATTGGTCAGGTGGGTCATCATGTCGATGGAACCGCCTTCAAACTCCATGGGAATGGTATCCGAATTCGAACAGATTTTAAACGTTACGTTCTGAATATATGCGGCTTCGCCCCAGTACTCGTCGTACTTTTCAAAAATCACGTTTTCAAGCGGTGATCTGGAAATGTACTTGTACGGGCCCGTACCGATTGCGGACTTTGACGGATCGGTATTGTGCATCGGAATAATCGCCGCACTTACGGTTGCAATATTTGCAAGAAAATCGTTGTCGGCGCTCTTTAACACAACTGCCACATGCGTATCATCCACGATATCAACGCTCGCAATATTAGAAAGCGCCGGTATCATCGGATTTCCTCCTTCGATATCGGCGCATTTGTTCATGGAATACTGAACATCCTCCGCCGTAACCAAAGTGCCGTCATGGAATTTTACTCCATCCCGGATTGTGAATGTGTAGGTAAGGCCGTCATCACTGACAGTATATTCACTTGCTACAGCGGGAACGATATTACCATCGGAATCGGGTTTAACCAGTCCCTCGAACACATTGAAGAATATTTCTTTGGTTCCTGCCGCCACCATATTGTGGGGGTCAAGAGTTTCTTCAATATCCTGCGGGATACCGATGGTGATAGAGTCTGAAGAGTCCCCTTTCTTGTCACCTGTGCATCCGCACAGTGCAACAGCAAGTGAAAGAACCGAAAGGATAGCGACCAACCCGGTCAACTTCTTTTTCATAGCTCTTTCTCCCTTTCTTCTCTATTGTAGAATATGAAATTGTTTTTTGCCGCCGAACCAGGCGGTCAATCTATCCTAAACAGGTGATGATAAACATCTCCTTAGTTTAAGATCTTCTTTAATTCATCCATGAATGTGTTAACATCCTTGAATTCGCGGTATACGGATGCGAATCTTACATACGCTACCGGATCCAGTTCCTTTAACTTATTCATGATGCTCTCTCCGATGACTGCAGAAGGAAGTTCTCTCTCTTCCATGCTGTAGATTTCGGTTTCCACTTCGTCCACAAGGCGGGCAATCTGCTCTGCGGATACGGGACGTTTGTGGCAGGCACGAAGTACGCCGGCTTCGATTTTGGAACGGTCGAACGCTTCGCGGTTTAAGTCCTTCTTGATGATAATCAGGGGAATGGTCTCCACCTTCTCATAAGTGGTAAATCTTTTGCCGCATTCGTCACAGGCACGTCTTCTTCGGATGGAATTGTTTTCCTCTGCCGGTCTGGAATCGATTACGCGGGTGTTCTCATGACCACAATAGGGACATTTCATAGTAGGCTCCTCTCAATTATCCTCTCTTCTTTAAGAAGTCCGGAACTGCTATGGTCTTCTCCTGTACATTGCTGCGAAGTTCGGAAGGCTTTACAACCGGCTTCGGAGCGGGTGCTACAACCTGCGGGGCAACTACGGGTGTAGGCTGAACGGTTCTTGCCTGAACGGGTGCTGCCGCCGTTACCGGTCTTGCCGCACTGTATCCGCCTGCTGCAGAAGTGGAATGTGCATAAGACGGAACGGAATATCTGGAACCTGAAACAGGTTTGGAATAAAGGCCGGTAGCAATAACGGTTACCTTACAGGTATCCGGCTCCGCATCGGAGTACATTGCACCGAGAATGATATTTACCTGTTCGCCCGTGATATCGGTGATGTAGCTGGATGCCACATTGGTGTCGAATAAGGAGATATCGCCGGAGATGTTGATGATTACATCGGTTGCTCCGTCGATCGTGGTCTCAAGCAGAGGACTTTCAACAGCCATGCGAACTGCATCGAGTGCCTTATCTTCGCCCTTACCGTTACCGATACCGATGTGAGCGATGCCTTTGTCCTTCATAACGGTCTGTACGTCTGCAAAGTCAAGATTGATGATTGCAGGCAGATTAATTAAATCGGTAATACCGGAAACGGACTGCTGCAGAACTTCGTCAGCCTTCTTAAGTGCCTCCGGCATGGTTGTCTTCTTATCGCAGATTTCAAGAAGTTTATCGTTCGGGATGACAATCAGAGTATCCACATGCTCTTTTAAACGCTCAATACCGCCTTCAGCATTGGTCATACGGGTCTTTGCTTCAAACTTGAAGGGCTTGGTAACAACACCGACGGTGAGGATTCCCATTCCCTTGGAAATCTCGGCAACAACGGGAGCCGCACCGGTTCCGGTTCCGCCGCCCATACCACAGGTAACGAATACCATGTCCGCACCCTGCAGAGCATCGCCGATCTCTTCTTTGTTCTCTTCCGCACAAGCCTGACCAACTTCAGGTTTTGCCCCTGCTCCGAGTCCCTTGGTAAGTTTCTCTCCGATTTGAATAAGCTTGGGTGCTTTACAATTCCTCAGCGCCTGGCTGTCCGAATTGACGGCGACAAACTCCACGCCGCTTACGTTATCGTCAATCATGCGGTTTACGGCATTGTTTCCTGCGCCGCCCACTCCAACGACAATAATTCTTGCTGCTGAACTGTCATCATTTGCTCTGATCTCGATCAAGGCTTTTTCCTCCTAACATCCCTTTTTATACACTTTTTTTAGTCCCGAAAGGGGCTTAAAATCACACAAAAACGGCCACTTTACATAAAAACGGCACCATGATTCCTTCATAATTGTATATGTTTTAATGCCATTTTGCAACTATAATTTGAAGTTTTATGCCGCAAAAACGCTACATTTTGTAAGGATTGACCCGCTTAGTATTTTCTATTCGGTCAATCCGTTTTAATTCGAGTCAATGTCGAAGGTTGTGTTTTTATGCGCATCGGAATAGGTTTCCATATGCAGACGGCCCTTCATGCCCCTGAGTTTGGGCAGAATTGCCGCAAGGCGCATCACCTTCTCATCCAGATAATCGCTTGTTCCCAGAGTCACGCGGACCCCGTCGAAATGAAGCGTAATCTCCCCGGCCCTGTCAAAGTAAATTCTATCCGCAACCAGTGAATATTTATTCAATAGCTGCGTCATGCTTAAAATATCCTTAAAAACTTTCGGATCTTCCACGGGCAGTGGCTCGTGTAAAACCACATGATCAAAATCCAGGCCGGATATTTCGGGAATTCCCGGAACACTCTCTTTCGAGATTTCGACCACAATGCCGTCCTTGTCGAAATACATGCGGTTTTCCAGATAGGTTACATATCCGGCAAGTGCTTTCTCGTACACAACGATTTTAATCGTGTTTCTGTCCTCGATGACTACATCCATGTGCTCGACAAAGGGAATGTTTTCGATTTTTTTATTCTTGTATTTTAAGGACAAATACACGGAGTTTTCCGAGAATTTATCCGTAATGACCATGTTTTTGATCTGTTCGGTCGTGTAATGGGTACTGCCCTCGACCTTTACGTTACGGACTTTGTAGCTTTCCACAAAGAAAAATCCGCCGCCGACGAGCAAAAGCGCAATGACAATAATCGCCGCCAGTCTTACTTTCTGCCAGGCATTCAGTTTATCGAGGGGATTTCGGAATTTCCGGAAATTGACTTTCTGAACCTTGGAGTCCTTCTTCACGGGAAATTTCTTTGGAGAAAAACTCTTTGCGGAGCTCTTCTTTTGAAAGAAATTCTTCGTTAAACTCTTTTTCGGAGCACTTTTCTTCAGGGGGCTCTTCTTCACAGAACCCTTTTTAACGGAAATCTTTTTTGAGAGACTCTTTTTCGGGGAACTCTTCTTCATAAAAGTCCTCCCTAATGCCGCTCAATCTGTATGGTACGGCCCACTGCGAGCGCAATTCCGATTTCTGTCAAAAACAGAAGTACCGATGTACCGCCTGCCGAAATAAACGGCAGGGACACACCCGTGTTGGGTACGGAGTTTGTAACAACGGCGATATTTAAAATCACCTGTACCGCGAAATGGCACATGATTCCGATCACAAGAAGTGCATTAAACAAATCCTTGGTGTTTCCGGCTATTACAAACAGACGGTAAATCAGGATTCCGAATAAGAAAATCACGCATGCACCGCCGAAGATACCGAGTTCCTCGCAGATAATGGAGAAAATCATGTCGTTCTGTGCCTCGGAAATATCACCGATTTTAACAATACTTTCACCGAGACCTTTTCCGAAAAGTCCGCCGCTTCCGATGGCGTATAACGCCTGAAGAACCTGGAAGCCTTCGTCTGCGCTGTATCGCTCGGGATTCAGCCACGCAAGAACACGGCCGCCGCGGAAACCGCCGGCGGAATGACCGGTTTTATCCATCAGAACAATGAAACCGATTGCCGCTGCCGCAAGCACTACAAGGCCCGCCCAGATTAACAGAATTTTCTTCTTGTCCTTGGCAATGATGGTAATCATAAGCACCGGGATGATAAAAACAATCAGCGCGGAACTCATGTTATGGCTGACAAAATAAATGAAACCACAGAGAATGACAAGCGGAATCAAAGGCAAAAACAGGCTCTGAAAGGTGGTCATATCCTTCTGCTTCTTGTTCAGAACTCTTGCATAGTAGATAATCATGAAGAGTTTTACCAGCTCAACCGGCTCAAACTGGGGCAGAGGTCCCAATTTGACCCATCTGGTCGCACCGTGGGAAGAAATGTGAATTCCCGGGATTAACAGAAGCGCCATAACGAGAAATGCCGCCACAACATATACCCAGTTCGGAACCAGACGGTAAATTTTCGGCGGAATAAAAATCAAAACCGCCATGACGATGAATCCGATGCCGGCCGCCTGAATCTGTTTGTTTAAAAAGTACATGGAATTGCCGAATCGAAGGTTCGACTGATAGGCACTTGCAGAGTAAATCATGACGAATCCGAAGCAGACAAGCAGCACAACAACAGCCAGCAGGGAAAAATCGAAAAACGGTTTTTTCCCGCGAAACTTTGTCTGATATTTATTTCTGATTCTGTCCAGTGCCCGCAATTTGATTCCTCTTTTACGCTTTTACTCTTTTCTTCTTTCGCTCCGTAAGATTCCGTCTCCGGCTGTCTTACTTACCGGCAGTCGTACTTGACTGCTGTTTTGCCTGCCGATTTGCGTTCTCACGCAGTTATTTTACCGGAAGTGCCCTGACAAAGTCCTTAAACATCTGTCCGCGCACCTCGTAGTTCGGAAACATGCCCCAGCTTGCACACGCGGGTGAAAGCAGTACCGAATCTCCCGGTTCGGCAAGTTCCGCACATTTATTAACGGCCTCTTCCAGAGATTCCGTTTGGTAAATGTTTGTAAATCCGTGCTTTCTTGCGCACTCTTCGATTGCATTTGCAGTCTGTCCGAGAAGCACAAGTGCTTTTACCTTCGTTCCGAAGGACTCGATCCATTCGTCATAGGTACTCTGTTTATCATATCCGCCGCCAATCAAAACAGTGGGCCCTTTCATGGCAAGAACGGCCTTGATTGCCGCATCGGGATTGGTTCCCTTCGAGTCGTTATAGTACTCCACGCCGTTTACGGTTTTCACATACTCAATACGGTGTTCCACGGCTCGGAATTCGCAGACGGACCTGATGATGTTTTTCATCGGCACGCCGAGTGCATCCGCCATCAGAATCGCCGCCATAACATTCTCGACATTATGAAGTCCGAGAAGCTTCATGTCATGAATATTCATGAGATTCTCTTCACGTCCGTCACGCACCAGATATATGCACTCGTCTTTGTAGTAGCATCCGTCTTCCACTTTCCGGGCAGAGGAGAAAAATCTTACCGTGCATTTTCTGCCGCCGTTATTTAAGCCCTCTTCGTTCTTTACGAATTTCCCGCCGAGCTTCTCGCCGAATACGCGAAGCACCTCATCCTCGTAGTTTAATACGCAGACATCTTCCGCGGTCTGATTGCGTGTGATGTCTTCCTTGCACTGAATATAGTTTTCCATCGTATGATGACGGTTTAAATGATCCGGCGTGATGTTTAAAATTGCACTCACATTCGGATGAAAATCATGAATCGTCTCAAGCTGGAAACTGGAAATCTCCGCAACGGTCACATCCGCATCCTGAATATCGGACGCTTCCGAGGTATAAGGAATTCCGATATTTCCGACAATGTGGCATTTACCGATGCGATCGCCCTTCCGCCCGTCGGTCCCGGGAAGGCCAGCTGCGGCTTCTCTTTTTTCGTCAAGCCAGTCGCCTACGATTTTACCCGTCAGAGCCGTCGTCGTGGTCTTTCCGTTGGTGCCCGTAATTGCAATCAGTCTGCCTTTCGCAAGCGTATAGGCAAGTTCAATCTCGCCCGTGATATAAAGGCCGAAATCCCTAAGCTGTTTTGCAAGGCCCGTATCCGTCGGAACGCCGGGACTTAAAACCACAAAATCGAGAGAATATTTTACCGCTTCCGGAAGGTCGCCGATAATGACGTTTGCCCTCTCCTTCTCGGAGGTCTTCTCACGAATATCGTTTACGTTTAAATTCGTATTTGCATCATAAAGAATCGGATTGGCTCCTGCTTTCAAAAGCAGATCGTATGCCGCCACGCCGCTGATTCCGGCACCGATAATCAATGCTGTTTTCCCTTTATACTCCATTTCCGTCTTCCCCTGTACAATTTATATATTTCTGTATATATCCGTGTATTTCCGCATATTTCCTTGAATTATCGTATCTTCCTGCTGTATTTCCGGCTCCTGCCTAAATTGCCAGCAGCGCCAGCGCACAAAGCACGGCCGTTACAATCGTAAACGCACTTACCACCTTTGTTTCGGGATAGCCGCATTTTTCGAAATGATGATGAATGGGCGCCATTTTAAAGATTCTCTTACCCTTCGTAAGTTTAAAATAGCTCACCTGCAACATAACGCTTACCACCTCTGCGAGGTAGATAAAAGCAATAATCGGAATGAAAAGCGGCATCTTCAGCATATAAGCTTCCGCCGCCACAAAACCGCCGAGCGCCAGCGAACCGGTATCGCCCATAAATACTTTGGCGGGATAAGAATTGAAAAGCAGGAAAGCAAGAAGCGCGCCGAGCATTGCCGCTGCGGGGATCTCGGTTCCGCCGCTTTTTATAAGCGAAGCGACCGCAAGAAACAGCGCAATGACGCCGGTTACCTTGCTCGCCAGTCCGTCCAGGCCGTCTGTAAAATTCGCCCCGTTATCGGTTCCGAGAACTACGAAAAACAAAAGTGGAATTGCAAGCCAGGGCATATTGTCAAGCACGATTTCCTTTCCGTCCGTAAACGGAAGAATCATGTTGAAGCTCATCTCTTCGTTAAAATACATATAAGCCGCAAATGCGCCCGTAATCAGAATCTGCAACCCCATCTTCTGCCATGCACGCAGACCCATGGAACGTTTTAAAACGACCTTGATAAAATCATCGGCGAATCCTACCAGTCCGAATCCGACGGTCAGGAAAAGAATCGGCAGGATTTTTGCGGAATCCTTTATAAAGAAAACGGTTCCGAGCGTAAATCCGATCAGAATCAGCACACCGCCCATGGTCGGTGTTCCGTTCTTCTTAAGATGCGATTCCGGGCCCTCGTTACGGATAGTCTGTCCGATTTTTAAACGAAGCAGCAAAGGAATCAGCGCCGGTCCCAAAGCCGCCGATGCGGCAAACGCGATTAACAGGGCTACAATTGCTTTAAACATTACGGAACCTCCGGTTTGGTTTCTTCGAGCATCTGCGGATTCTCCTGCAGTCCTTCGAGATCGGAAGATGCCGGATCCAGAGGATATCCGGTATTCGGATCGAGTTTCTCGCCGTTGTCGGGATCGACTGCGGGCTTGTCGGAAGGAATGACAGGTACGTCTTCCGCGGGTGTGATGCCGTTATCGTCTTCCGGATTCTCTTCCGGACGGTAAATGGCTTCGTTGTAAAGGCCGCGGGCCTTTAAATCTTCGATTTCGGCTTCGGAAAGTTCCTCGGTCATGAAGACGTTCATGTAAGGAAGAACCTCGGTCAAAATATCCTTTACAAGCAGACAGGCCTGTGCGGTACCGCCCTGCTGATCCGGCAGGTTGGGACGGTCGATTACCGCATAAATGATAATCTTCGGATCGTCCGCGGGTGCATATCCCATGAAGGATGTAACGTACTCGGATTTGTTACGCGGGAAGGTCTCTGCGGTACCCGTCTTTCCGCCGATTCTGTAACCTGCGGGACGTGCCTTCTTACCGGTACCGGTTGCTACTACGGCGTTGCAGTAGCTTACAATTTTATCCGAAGTGGACTGGGAAACGGTCTGCTTTAAAATACTCGGCTCGATGTTTCTTACCACCGCTCCGTTGGCATCCAGAATCTGGCTTACCATATGGGGCTGATAGTAATATCCGCCGTTGATTAACGAATTGAATGCCGCAATCATTTCGATCATGGTTACCTGGAAGCCCTGTCCGAACGTGGAAGTTGCAAGTTCGGTCGGTCCCATGGTTTTCTCGGTGAAGACCAGGGTGTTGGTCTTTGCTTCACCGGCTAAGTCAATATTGGTTTTGTATCCGAAATTGTATTTCTGGAAATATTCCAGATAGGTTGCGGAACCCATCTGCTGGCCCATTCTCATCAGCGCCACGTTACAGGACTGCTCAACGGCCTTCTCTACGGAAACCTGTCCGTCACCGTAACGGTTGTGACATTTGATTTTAAATCCGCCGACCTCTAGGCTGCCGCCGCAGAAGTAAACTTCGTCACCGGTCATTTTACCGGAATCAAGTCCCGCCGCTACGGTAAAAGGCTTGGCAACGGAACCGGGCTCATAGGTGGTCTGTACGCAGAAATTCATCCAGCGAAGTGCTCTTGCATAATCGTTTACTTCTTCATCGGTAACGAGTTCCGTCTGAAGCATCGGGCCTTCCTGACCTTCCGCACCTTCCACGGTGCCTTCCGCCGTTCCGCCCTCTCCCTGACCGGTCTGTCCGTCCCGGCCTGCCTGCGCTTCAAGTTTCGCCATTGCCTGTTTGGTCAGTTTTTCCTTGATGGCAGCGAGTTCTTCCGGTGAATAGTAGGAAGAAGCCACACGTTCGGCATTTAAGTCAAAACCGGGATAGCTTGCCATGGCAAGGATGTTTCCGGTATCGCATTCCATCACAATAACGCCGGTATTGTTACTGCCGAGTCCGGGACGCGCATTGTCGCGCATGGATTCGTTCAGTGCGATGATTTTTTCCTCGACAATTGCCTGGATATTGGCATCAATCGTTGTTACCAGCGTATTTCCGTCCACCGCGGGAATGGTGGTTTTCTCCATGTTCAGATCTTCGTTCAAGTATCCGAAACGTCTGCCGTCGGTGCCGTTTAAGATATCGTTGTAATACTGCTCCAG
>DLBG01000009.1 GCA_002494135.1 Lachnospiraceae bacterium UBA7027 | reverse complement strand
CGTCTCTCCGTGCTGGAGCAGGACCACTTTAAATACGACGAATACACCGTAATGGATACGGTAATACTGGGAAATCCCAGATTATACGAGGTAATGAAGGAAAAGGATGCGATCTACGCCAAGGAAGACTTCTCCGACGAAGACGGCATCCGCGCCAGCGAACTGGAAGGCGAATTCGCCGAAATGGACGGCTGGGAAGCGGAATCCAATGCGGCCAACCTTCTTAACGGCCTCGGAGTGGACACCGAATACCACTACTCCATGATGAAAGATTTGGACGGTAACTTAAAGGTTAAGGTTTTACTTGCCAAGGCACTGTTCGGCAACCCCGACATTCTGCTTCTCGACGAACCTACCAACCACCTGGATCTCGATGCGATTGCATGGCTCGAGGAGTTCCTCATCAACTTCGAAAATACCGTTATCGTGGTTTCCCACGACCGTTATTTCTTAAATAAGGTCTGCACCCATACGGCGGACATCGACTACGGCAAGATTCAGCTCTATGCCGGCAACTATGATTTCTGGTATGAATCCAGCCAGCTACTCATCCGTCAGATGAAGGAAGCAAACCGTAAGAAAGAGGAGAAAATCAAGGAACTGCAGGAATTCATCTCCCGTTTCTCCGCAAACGCATCCAAATCCAAGCAGGCAACCTCCAGAAAAAGAGCTCTGGAAAAGATCGAGTTGGATACCATCAAGCCCTCCAGCCGTAAATATCCTTACATCGATTTTCGTCCCGACCGTGAAATCGGTAACGAAGTTCTGACCGTCGACGGTATTTCCAAAACCGTAAACGGAGAAAAGGTGCTGGATAACATTTCGTTTATTTTAAACAGGGATGACAAGGTTGCTTTCGTCGGAAGCAATGAAATCGCAAAGACCACCCTCTTCCAGATTCTCGCAGGGGAAATTGAACCCGATGAGGGAACCTATAAATGGGGTGTGACCACATCTTTGGCATATTTCCCCAAGGACAATACCAAAGAATTCGACAATGACTTAACCATCGCCGACTGGCTTATGGGCTACTCTCCCGTCAAGGACATCACCTATGTCCGCGGTTTCTTGGGAAGAATGCTCTTCGCGGGTGAGGACGGCGTAAAGAAAGTACGCATCCTTTCCGGTGGTGAGAAGGTTCGCTGCCTTCTTTCCAAAATGATGATCAGCGGCGCAAACTGCTTAATTCTCGATGAGCCCACCAACCATCTGGATATGGAATCCATCACGGCTTTAAACAACGGACTGATCAAATTCCCCGGCGTGGAGCTTTTCTCCTGCCATGACCACCAGTTCGTGCAGACCACCGCAAACCGCATCATGGAAATCATGCCGAACGGCTCGCTGATTGACAAGATGACAACCTACGACGAATACCTTGAAAGCGATGAAATGGCCCGTAAGAGAACCATCTACATTGCAAAACGCGAAGATGACGAGAACTAAAACAAACGGGGCCTCAGACCGGGGCCCTGTTTTTTGATACGGAGACAAAAATGAGACCAATTGATTTACACGTACATTCCACCTATTCGGACGGCACCATGACTCCCGCAGAGCTTTTAAAACTTGCCGAAAAGACAAATCTTGCCGCATTTGCACTGACCGATCACGATTCCACTCTGGGCCTGGACGAGCTTTTAACATGTTCGGCCGACTCTTTCGTCGAAGCAGTTCCCGGAATAGAGATTACCACTGCCATCCCGGGCAAGGACATTCATATACTCGGTTATTACATCAATTACCGCCACCCCGAATTCCAGGCATTTTTGGATGATCTGGTTACGAAACGTGAAGACCGCAACCGTAAAATGTGCGACCGTCTCCGCGAGGCCGGTCTTTCCATAACCTACGAAGCTCTCCGTGCCTCGGTTACCCCGGACACGATTCTGACGCGTGCGCATTTTGCACGGTTTCTTCTGGATGCAGGTGAAGTATCTTCCATGCAGGAAGCCTTCAGCCGCTTTCTCGGCGACCGCTGTCCCACCTATGTACACCGTGAAAAGATACTGCCCGAAGAGGCGGTAAAAATGATCCGTTCCGTCGGCGGTGTGCCCGTACTTGCGCATCCGATTCTTTACGGGTTCTCCGACGGGAAACTGGAGAATCTGGTATCTTCCCTGAAGGATGCGGGTCTGGCCGGCATCGAGACGGTATACAGTACTTACCAGAGTGCGGATGAGCGCCGGATTCGCGAGCTTGCAAAGAAATATGATCTTCTGATGAGTGGCGGAAGCGATTTTCACGGAAGCAATAAGCCGTTAATCAGCCTCGGAACGGGTATGGGAAAACTGTTTATCCCGGAGGAATTCTTAGATGGCATCAAAGCGGAATATCTGCGCAATTACCGGCCTGACGGCTCCGCCCGGGCGCTGCTTACTTTTGATATGGACGGAACTCTTTTAAATGACGAGAAACAGATTACGCCCGCAACGCGTAAGGCGCTTGAGGATGCGCTTTCGAAAGGACATGCATTCACGATTTCCACAGGCCGCCCGTTAACAAGCATTCTGCGCCTGACGGACTCTCTGGATTTATATAAATACAACCCGTTAATCAGTGCCTTCAACGGAGGCTGCATCTACGATCCGGGCAAAAAAGAAATCGTATACAGACAGACCCTGACCGCCGATGTCGCAAAAGGCATTGTATCCATGGCAAAAGCGGCCGGTCTTCATTTTCATACCTACACGGAACGTGAGGTAATCTGTGAGCGCGACACCGAAGAAGTCCGCTACTATTCGAACTACGTAAACATGGAATACCGTGTCTGCGACGACGTTTTAAAAGAGGAACCCTGCCCCTACAAATTCATTACGATGCACCTGACCGATAAATCGGTTCTTGAAGCCATGCAGAAAAAAATCATGGCCGAATACGGCGATGTGGTGCAGTGTATTTTCAGCAACGACAAATTCCTTGAAATCATTCCGAAGACTTCCGGCAAGGACGTTGCCCTTCGTAAAATGTGCGAAATCCTGGATATCCCTTTCAGCCGTTCCTATGCCTTCGCAGACCAGGATAACGATATTTCCATGTTATCTGCCGCAGCGCACGGCGTAGCCCTCGTAAACGGCTCCAAAGGAGCAAAAAAAGCCGCCGCTCATATTACCTTTTCAGATAATAATCACGACGGCCTGGTACCGTTTCTGGAGGCTTTGTAATTCTATTTTTTCGGGCCGCCCATACCCTTGGATTTCACAGCATCTCCTGCCTTCGGCTCATTTTCCTTCTGAGCATTTGCCTTGTGTTCCAGGATTGTATTCACCGCTTTATCCATATCCTTTAAGGAATAGTTCGTTTTCAGACGCATCAGACGCTTGGTGCTCTCCGGCAAATCCTTTGTCGCTTCTTCTTTTGCCTTCTGGTTTTTATAGAACTCTGTGAAGGATTCCTTATAATTCTGTACGGTCTTTTTATATTCCGAGTAGAGTCTGGAATCAGCCGATCCGACACTCGTGTTTGAATAGAAATCCGTTCTTGCACTCTTGACGTGTTTCACCAGTTTATCCTCATCACCGGCCAGAACATTCTGGAAGGTTTTCCAGCGGACATAGTCTCTGAAACTGTTTTCATCAAGCGGCTTACTTCCGAACTTCTCCTCCATCTCGCCTATCATTTCCTTCATGCTGTTTTTCGCTTCGCTGACCTGAATCCTGGCCTTTACCACTTCCGGGGGATTTAAGTAAGTCTGGGCAAACAATTCCGGATTAATCGGCTTATCCAGCTGTGTTTCAAGAATGAGGGAAAAGAGGGGATCATTCTTCAGTCTCTGCTCCGTCACCTGATTATTCAGATTGCGAATGCAGGCTCCTTCCGCTTCCGGATTGGCAATCATGTAATTATTCGTAATGTCGAGAATTTCCTTTTCCGCCTGCCTGCAGGCAATATACTTGATGAGTTTTTCCACTGCTACGGGATCTTTGCAGCTCTTTCCCTCGCATTCGCTTTTTAATATCCAGGTGGTTGCAAAAAGGTTCTTTCTGGTAATAATATTATTCTCCACAAGGTCGGCTATGCCTTCCAGCTTTACTTCAAGATTGGAACGATAATCCAATATGTCCTCAAGATTATCACCATAGCCGTAGATTTCATCCTTTTTATTCTGCTTCAGCTGGTTCAGATTCTTTTTCGCATTCTTTACACTTTTCTCGTGTCGTCTGCTTTCCGTCTTTACATTTTTCAGCTGCTCTTTCCTTTGCTGAAGTTCCCTGGGAATTTTATGATAATCTTTCACCGTGTAGCCGGCGTTTTTCAGGCCTTCCGTAAATGCCTTCTGATCCTGTTCGTATTTTTCCCTTCCGCCCGGATAAGCATCCAGTGCTTCATTGTACTTCTTAAGATCTGCTTCGTATTTCTTTAAATCGTCTTCATACTGTCTGGATTTTTGTTCGTATTCGTTTGCATCTTTTTCGTATTTGGCGAGATTCTTCTGAAATGTTTCCTTTTGTGTTTCAAACTTTAAAAGCTCATCCTCATACTTTTCCATGACTGCCGTATAGTGATTCTGGCGTGCTTGGAATTCCGCATTGTATGCATCCCGGTTGAGATCCTGCTTTTCGTATTCCTCTGCCGCCTTATTATATACGTCCAGTTCCTCTTTATATTTCTGAACTCTTTTTTCGTATTCTTTCAGTTCCTCCTGATATTCCTTATCCTTTTGCTCATAATCTTTCAGATCCTGCTTATAGCGTTCCTGTGCAAGAACATAATTCTTTGTATTCTCCCTTGCCGCAATCTTATCGATTATCTTATTATTTTCTTTCCTGAATTCCTTCCGTTTCTCTTCATACTCTGTCTTCTTCTGCTCATAATTCAGTTTATCGGATTCATATGCGTTTTTCCTTACATCGTAATCAAGTCTTCTGCGGTAGGCCTCTGAATCACGTCTAAGGAACAGTCTTGAAAAGAACAGTACGATTCTGGAATAACCCGGCGCAGGACCGGGATCAACCGGTTTCGTAAGGGTAAAGACAGGCACGTTTTCCAACGGCTTTAAATCCTTTGTTTCCTCCAAATCCACCATCACCGCCGGTTTCTGCGGTTCCCTCGGTAAAACAGGCTTTCTCGGAGGGTTTCCGGGTTCAACCGGTTTTTTCGGAAGATTTATTATGATAGGCTTCGGTTCTTCTATTTCCGGCTTTTTCGGCTCTTTCGGCTCTATGGGCGCAACCGGAGCCACGGGTTTTACCGGTTCGACAGGTTTTTCAATACCGTCCCCGAGAACCGGCTCTTTGGGAAGCGCATTGAGTTTTCGTACATCATCCTCAAGTTTTTTAATTCTCTCGGTGATTTTATTATGCATTGTCAGATAGTCTTTTTTTGTCTGTTCTGCATTATTCACGAGTTCCTGCGCTTTTTGGGCAAGATCTTTGGCTTTGTTGAAACGGTTGGCATTCGCCTGCGCTACGATATCTTCCGGAAGGGGAGATGCCATCGGAGTAAAATCGTTTCCCGGGAGCTGGCTCTTTGAACTGATTCGATCATCGGATTTGGTGAGCTGACCTTTTACGTTCATGTATCCGAAAGGAAGCCCCGATCCGTCATAAACAAATAAAAGAGCCCCTTCCTTTTCCAGCGCTTTCTGAATGGAGTCTAAATTCGGGTAAACATGGCCCCCCGCATCCACCGCAAAATAATCAAGCCGCGGGTTAAAATCCGGTTCGGTCCTGATAAATTCCACGTTGGTGGTATCCGTATCAATGGCCTGCTTTTTCTCTTCGCCATTCTGCTTATATAATTCTTCGATATTTATTGTATCCAGATTCTCTTCAAAAAGTGAATTATTGTCCATATCATCTCTCCTGAAATCAGTTTCAGTTATTTTCTTAAACCATCATATCCCACCCTGTCCAACATATGTCCAACAAAAAAAGCGCAAATCTGCGCTTTTTTTATCTGATTTTCAGACTTCTTAAATATTCTTTTTGCTCGGGCGTAATCCGATAGCTTTCCGTCGCCTTCTGAATGGTCTTATTGTGCGTCCACAGATCAAGTTTTCTCTCCTCAAGAAAAGGCAGAATACTGTCGTACTGCTTTGCCAGCGCGGTCGCGAAATACCACGCAATCATCATGTTGATATAGTATTCATCGGAACGGATCCGGGCCACCATCTTCGGAAAGGCCGGATTGTAATCCTCATCGAGAAAATGCTCCATCAGCATTCCGATGGCGAAACGCACGGTATATGTCTCCTTCGATTTCAGCCAGATTTTGATATGCTTTAAAAGATCCGCCTTATGTTTTCTAAAAATCTTCGGCGACATCTGATCGCAGGTTGCCCAGTTATCCACGTATGGCAGAAATGCGTTCACGCCTTCCATGCATTTTTCGTAATCCTTCATCGAGGATAATATAAACGCATGCAGCTGATTCTCGTCAAAATACTCATGCGGCAGCGCATCCAGAAATTCTCCGATTCCTTCGCGCTTCACATACTCTTTTGCCATGGCGCGAAGCGCGGGCGTCCGCACTCCGATAAAACGGGACTCATCCGCGGTCGGAATCAGTTTTGCCGAAAAAACACGGTACTGATCGTCTTTCGCGGCATACAGATCTTTTCGGATTTCTTCCATGATTGTTTTTTTCGATTCAGCCATGCCGGGCTCCTTTATATGGTGCATTTCGTCTGCTTTGTACGGCGCAATTCACCTGCTTTGTACGATGCATTTCGTCTGCTTTATAAGGCGCATTTCGTCTTACTCGATGTCAAGTTCCACCGGACAGTGGTCACTGCCCATGATGTCCGCATGAATCCGGGCATCCTTCAATCGCCCGTTTAAAGCCTTTGAAACGATAAAATAGTCAATTCTCCATCCTGCGTTTTTCTCGCGTGCATGGAAGCGGTAGGACCACCAGGAATAGGCATCCTTAAGGTCCGGATAGAAGAAACGGAAGGTGTCCGTAAAACCGCTTGCAAGAACCTTCGAAAAGCATGCTCTCTCACGGTCCGTAAAGCCCGCATTGTTGTGATTGGTCTTCGGATTCTTTAAATCAATCTCTTCGTGCGCCACGTTTAAATCGCCGCAGTAAATGACCGGTTTCTTTTTCTCAAGCTTTTTTATGTATTTTAAAAAATCCGCTTCCCAGACTTCCCTGTAATCCAGGCGTTCTAACTCCTGCTTGGAATTCGGCACATAAACCGTGATGAAGTAGAAATCCTCAAACTCCGCAGTAATCACCCTTCCCTCGTGGTCGTGTTCTTCGATGCCGATGCCGTAAGTTACGGCAAGGGGTTCCGTCTTCGTAAACAGAGCCGTCCCGGAATATCCCTTTTTCTCGGCATAATTCCAGTACTGGTGATAGCCCGGCAGTTTCAGATCAAGCTGCCCCTCCTGCAGTTTAGTCTCCTGCAGACAGAAGATGTCCGCATCCGCCTCATTGAAAAAATCCATGAATCCTTTTGTCAAGCAGGCTCTGAGTCCGTTTACGTTCCAGGAAATCATTTTCATAACAGTAATCCGCCTTTTCCTTAAGAAATATTCCGCACCGATCCGACCGATACATAGCCGTTTAAAATCGCCCAGAGATCCGAATCTTCTTTCGCGTTCCAGTTGCGGTGACCTTCCACCATGTAGCTTTTTCGTTCGCCGTTTACCGCAACTTCATTGTAGGTATCCTTGTAAAATTCATCCACGGACACCGTGCGGTCATACAGAATTCCCCTGCATTCCGCAGCGGTACAGTCCGGGAAATTCACATTCCAGATACAGCCCGCCCGTAACGGCTTATCGATATATTCTTCCATAATCTGTTTTAAATAAAGATCCGTCACTTCATGGTTTTCTTTATCCGCTTCCGAGAAAGCAATCGCCGGGATTATCTGAAACACCGCTTCAAACGCAGCTCCGACGGTTGCCGAATACTGAAGGTCGTTCGCCACATTATACCCGTTATTGATTCCGGAAAGAATCACGTCCGGTTTCCCGGGCATAATGTTTAAAACACCAATTCTGACACAGTCTGCCGGCGTTCCGTCGCAGGCATAGGCATGCACACCATCAACCGGATAATCCACCTTCCAGACATCAAAACTTTTGTGAAACGTCACCGTATGTGAGGCCGCACTTCGCTGGCTTTCGGGCGCAATCACCCAGACCTCGCCGAATGCTTTCGCCGCTTCGGCCAGACGCATAATGCCTTTTGCAAAAATGCCGTCATCGTTTGTAATCATAATTCTTCTTGTCATTTTATCAACCGAGTAATCCTTTCTTTCGGAGAATCCTGCAGAATTCCCCGATCGGGAAGCCTACCACGTTTGCATACTCCCCTTCGATGCCGGTGACAAACGCACCGCCCAGTCCCTGAATTCCGTAAGCTCCCGCCTTGTCCATCGGTTCCCCCGATGCAATGTAGGCACGGATTTCCGCATCGGACAATTCATCAAACGTAACCTTTGTTTCACTGTGGAACGTAACGGTTCCGTCGGGAAATAAAATACTCACTCCGGTAAAAACACTGTGCGTATCGCCGCTTAAAGAGCGAAGCATAAGAAACGCATCCTCTTCATCCTTCGGTTTTCCCAGAATCCTGCCGTTATGATAAACGACAGTGTCCGCACCGATTACAACGGGTGCATCTTCTCTTCCGGCAAGAGAGTCCCTTACCGCTTCCGCCTTAATCAAAGAGAGTCTCTCCACCAGTTCGCCCGGGGAGAGTTCCTCTGTAATATTTTCATCTGCCCTGCTCACCACCACCTCGAAGGAAAGACCGATCTGCGCAAGCAGTTCCTTTCTTCTCGGCGACTGGCTGGCAAGAACCCATTTTATATTGTTTTTACCGTTCATTCTCTAATTTCCTTTTGGGCTTTTCTCCGGCACGAAGACACGTGTATTCTTCACGTCCTTTTGATATTTCTTAAATTTCTCCTTCGCTTCCTCACAGAAGGCGTCCTGCGAGCCGAACGGCACCTTGCCGCGTCTGTCGAGTTTCGCATAGCTTCCGTCGGGCTGCAGGAAATATGCCTTGATGTTATCCCGCAATTCCGCATCCAGAATATGACGGAGTCTGTCCCTTAATGCGCTCTCCTCCACGGGGAAGAGAATTTCCACGCGGCGCTCCAGGTTTCTCGGCATCCAGTCTGCGGAACTTAAGTAAAATTCCTCATTGCCGCCGTTTCGGAAATAATAAATACGGCTGTGCTCCAGATAATTACCCACAATGGAATGTACCGTGATATTGTCCGATACACCGGCGATTCCGACTTTCAGGCAGCAGATGCCGCGTACAATCAGATCAATCTTCACTCCCGCATTGGAGGCTTCGTAGAGTGCCATGATGATATCCTGGTCACACAGGGAATTCATCTTTGCAATGATGCGTCCCTCCTCGCCGTTTAAGGCGTGCTCCTTCTCCCTTGCAATCAGGGCAAGGAATTTATCTTTCATCCACAAAGGTGCCAGGGAAAGCTTATTCCATTTTTCGGGTTCGGAATAACCGGAAAGCATGTTAAAGACTGCCGTCGCATCCTCTCCGATGGCTTCGCTGCAGGTAAAAAGACCGAGGTCCGTATACAGCTTTGCGGTGGCATCGTTATAGTTGCCGGTTGCCAGATGCACGTAACGGCGGATGCCGTCCTCTTCACGTCGTACTACAAGTGTAATTTTACTGTGCGTTTTCAATCCGACCAGACCGTAGATTACGTGACAGCCGGCTTTCTCCAGTTTTCTTGCCCAGACAATATTGTTCTCTTCGTCGAAACGGGCTTTCAGTTCCACCAGAACGGAAACCTGTTTTCCGTTCTCCGCAGCCTCCGCAAGCGCCGCGATAATCGGCGAATTGCCGCTGACACGGTAAAGTGTCTGCTTGATGGCCAGAACATCCTTATCCCTTGCCGCTTCCTTGATAAAATTCACCACCGGTTCAAAGCTCTCATACGGATGATGCATCAGAATGTCTTTTTTCCGGATGGATGTAAAAATATCCTCGTCGGGATTGATATCAAACACCGGAATCGGTGAAAACTTCGGTGTCTTGTACTCCTCGAATCCGTCCAGCCCGTATACTTTCATAAACACGGTCAGATCCACGGTTCCGTCAATGCGGAAAATATCCTCATCTTCAATCTGCAGCTCTTCCACAAGAATTTTTAAGAGTTTCTTCGGAACGGAATCCTGTACTTCGAGACGGATGGCCTTGCCCCACTGCCGGCGCTTGACCTGTTTCTCGATTTCCTTCAAAAGGTCTTCCGCTTCATCCTCGTCGATGGAAAGGTCGGCATTACGCATGATACGGAAAGGGGATGCGCAGATGACATCGTAGTTTAGGAATAACCGGCTGATGTTGCGTTCGATGATCTCCTCGAGGAAAATGATTTTTCTTCCCTCTTCGGAAGGAATCGGTACAATACGGTTTAAAACACCCGGTACCTGAACGGTTGCAAACTCGGTTTCCGCCTTTGCGGCTTTGCGTTTCACCAAAGCACCGATGTTAAGGGATTTGTTCCGGATCAGGGGAAACGGTCTCGAAGAATCCACGGCCATCGGTGTCAGTACCGGATAAACGTTCTCCTCGAAATACTCATCCACATATTCCGCTTCCTCATCGGTCAAATCTTCGTGGGAGCGGATAACGGTAAGCCCTGCCTCTTCCAGCGCCGGAATCAGACTACGGTTGTAGGTCGAATACTGATTTGCAACCAGTTCGTGTGTTTTTATGCTGATTGCCGCAAGCTGCGCCTTCGGCGTCATTCCCGCAATATCTTTCTTCGTATAGCCCGCATCCACCATATCCTTTAAGGAGGCCACACGGACCATATAAAATTCATCCAGGTTTGAAGAGACAATGCTTAAAAACTTCAGGCGTTCAAACAAAGGAATCGTTTTGTCCTTTGCTTCGCCTAAAATTCTTTCATCGAAACCAAGCCATGAAAGCTCGCGGTTTAAATAGTATTCGGGATTGCGCAGATTGATTCCCGTACCCGATGCGGTTACTGCTGCTTTTTTTGCTCCTGCCATGTATCGTTCCTTCTTTTATCCAATCGTCTTTTATCCGTCTGCCTTTTATCCGGCTCTCTCTTATCCGACCGTCTTTTTCTGCTTCAGTACCGGTCTTACGTTATATACTTCCTCAAAGAATCTGGCCTTCTCTTCAAAGAGGCCTTTCTCGAGTTCCATGTTTACATCCGTATCCACCTTCAGAATCAGTTCGCCTTCGTCAAGGCTTACCTTCATTGTGCTGAATTTCTGCTTATTGGAGGAATCCATTGCACAGGAAAGACGCAGAATTGCCGTTAATTTGGCAATGATCATGAAGTCTTTCTTATCGATGGCCGATGTACTTGCGATTTCCTCATAGTATTTGAAATTCTCGTGATTGAACCGTACGATGTTGGCAACGATTTCACGTTCCGCATGGGAAAGGCCGATAATCTCCGTATTCATCACGATATTGTACGAACAGTCTCCGACCTGCGTTAAGGAGACATATCTTCCGCAGTCCTGCAAAAGCGCGGCAATTCCGAGATACATCCTCTCTCTTCTGCCGAGTCCGTGCAGTTTCTTCGTTGCATCAAAGATGCTCAGTGCGATTCGCTCCAGTGCTTCTCCGCGTTTCCTGCTGCCTTGGTACCGGTTGGAAATATTCCTTGCACAGGCTTCGATATCCTTCTCAAAATCGTGCTCCGGGCGAATCAGTTTATTGTTTACCGCATAATCGTATGCGATACCGTCACAGAGCGTAACACCGGGCGCCCAGAGATAGTTCGCTCCGAGTACCTCCATGGTGCACTCAATCAGTTTCGAGGAAATCAGGACGGAAGAGGTCATCTCTTTTAAAAGACCGTCCTCCAGAATTTTCTGAAATGTCCTGCGGGATAAATAGCCCGTCATTTCCGCATCCTTCTCCTTCTGCCTGCAAAGCATCGGAGAAACATAATCGTCCACAACAATCAGATTCTCTATCGCGCGGTCCTTTAAATGCAGCTTTTTAAAGACATTTAACTGTTCCCCGATTATCTCTTCCAGT
This sequence comes from Lachnospiraceae bacterium UBA7027, assembly GCA_002494135.1. Taxonomy (GTDB): domain Bacteria; phylum Bacillota; class Clostridia; order Lachnospirales; family Lachnospiraceae; genus UBA3766. The sequence continues at coordinate 8,222 of DLBG01000009.1, read as the reverse complement.
AAGGCTCCCGTATGGGAAGGCTTCGCTGCAATCTGTCGGAGTACTTCATTTAAGCGGAATACACCGATGCGGATATTCTGCGTGGTAACCAGTGTGTCTTTATCGAATAAGGATAACTGAATACTTCCGCCGCCGATATCGAGAATCGCGGTTCCCTTTCCGATGATGGTTTCGAAACCGTCCCCCGCGGAAGCCACGGATTTATAGTCAAGGAAACGCTGCTCGGAGTTACTTAATACATCGATGGTAAGTCCGGTGCGATTTTTAATCTGATCCAGAACGATGATTGTATTGTTCAGTTCCCGGATGGCGGATGTCCCGTATGCTTTGTAATCATCCACTTTGTACGAGTCCATAATCTGTCTGAATTCACGCAGAACGTGGCAGAGTTCCTCCATACGTTCATAGGAAAGAATTCCTTTTGAATAGGACTCTGTGCCCAGATCAATCCGATGACGGATGTAGTCGATTTGCTTTAACTCTTTTCCGGCTGCGATTTCGCAGATTTTCATGGAAAGCTCGTAAGAGCCCACATCTATGGCCGCAAATAATTTCTTCTTCATTCATCATCCTCTTCTTTCATGGTAAGTACATAGCTCTCTTTGATTCTGCCGAGCAGCTCGAGCGTTGTCATGCCGAGAATCGGATGACGCTTGTACGGAGCGATTTCGGAAAGAGGCAACAGAACAAAATCACGGCTGCACATATCCACATGCGGAATCCTTAAGTGATCGCGCTCGAGTACCAGATCATCGTAATAGATGATATCGAGATCCAGCGTTCTCGGTCCCCATTTAATCAGCCGTTCTCTGCCCGCTTCCTTCTCTTCCGCCTGGAGACGGGACAAAAGCTCGATGGGACTGTAGAGCGTATCCATACAGAATACGTTGTTGTAGAAATCATCCTGCTCCACGCCGCCGTAGGCTTTCGAACGATACATTTTCGAAGAACGAAGCACTCTGCAGTTTTCGTCCGCATCCAGATTCTCCATGGCATTGTGAATCAGTTCTTCGCTGTCACCCATGTTGGAACCCGCGGCAATGTAGGTACGATGCCAGCTTCTTTCCACCTTTACGGAAACGTTCTCAAGAGGAAGAGGAATCGGTGCTTCCGGCTTCATGACTTCAATTTCGATACTTTGTGTTATGGGAAAACGCACCAGAATTTTACGTGCCAGATTGTTGGCAACGGTTTCAATCAGGTTGTAGCGGTTGATCCGCATGAAATCATTGATAAAAAGACAGACTTTGCCGTAGTCGACGGAATCTTCCAGAGAATCCGAGTTGCCGGCCGCATAGGTATCCACGCGCAGACGCGCATTGACAATGAAGTTCTGGCCCTTCTCCTGCTCTTCTTCGTAAACTCCGTGCCACGCAAAAACTTTCAGACCCGAAATAATAATCTCGTCCATCGTATTCGCACCCCCATGCATTATTATTTTTGCAGAATCGCCTCCGTCATACGAATGGCTCTGACATTCTCTTTTACATCGTGCACGCGCACGATGGCGGCACCCTTCATGACCGCCATAACGGTCGTTGCGATTGTGCCTTCCACTCTTTCGTAAATCGGCAGATCCAGTGTCAATCCGATTACCGACTTTCTGGACGTCCCGAGAAGTACGGGATATCCCATGCTTTGGAACTCTTCCAGACGGTTGATGATTGCAAGATTCTGCTCGTAAGTCTTCGCGAATCCTACACCGGGATCGATAATAATCTTTTCCCTGTCGACGCCCGCCTCGACGGCATCCCTGCAGTACTTCTCCAGATCCGTCTTTACGTCCGACATAAAATCGGTATAATCCATATTCGCTCTGTTATGCATGATTACGCAGGGAACGCCGGCGTTCGCAACCACGCTGCGCATGTTTTCGTCTCCCTGAAGGGACCGGATATCGTTTACCAGACTGCATCCGGCTTCCAGCGCGGCTTTTGCCACCTGCGCATCTGCCGTATCTACGGAAACGGGAATGTCGAAATTCTTACGGATTCCTTCGATGACCGGAACCACTCTCGCAATCTGTTCCTCACAGGACACCGGAATATAACCGGGTTTCGTACTCTCCCCGCCGACATCGATAATGGCGGCGCCTTCCGAAACCATTCTTTCCGTGTGTTTCAGAGCGCTGTCCAAAGTATTGTATTTCCCGCCGTCGGAAAAGGAATCCGGCGTAACATTCAGGATTCCCATGACGTAGGTTTTATTCTTAAAATCAAAATCGATTTTACCGATTCTCATCGGGCAGTCCCTCAATTCGTTCGTTTAAAAGCCGAAAGAACAGCGTCTGGAGTTTTTCGTTGTCGGCAAAGACTCCTCTTGTAACTACGGTTGTCGTTTTACTTCCGGGTTTCTTAACGCCGCGCGCCGTCATGCAAAGATGCTCGGCCTCCACTACAATCATCACTCCCTGCGGCTGTAACTCATCCATGATGGCATCCGCAATCTGCGCGGTCATTTTTTCCTGAATCTGTAACCGTCTCGCATAGGTCTCCACGCATCTGGCAAGTTTGGACAGACCGACGACTTTGCCGTTCGGAATATATGCAATATGTGCCTTTCCGAAGAAGGGCATCATGTGATGTTCGCACATGGAATAAAAGACAATGTCCTTTTCAAGCACCATCTCGTTGTTTTCGGCCCGGAACGTACGGCTTAAGTGATTGGACGGTTTATCGTCATATCCTGCCATCAGTTCCGTGTACATTCTGGCAATACGGTCCGGGGTGTCCTTTAACCCTTCTCTTTCGGGATCTTCTCCGATGCCTTCGAGGAGAAGTTTCACCGCCTCTTTTACTTTCGATTCGTCTACCACGACTTTTATACCTCCCATGCGGCACCGCCCGGGTGCTTTGCGGATTGTTTTGCAATCAGTTCGTATGCGCTTCGTAATCTGCCCTGATAGGACAAAGATCCGAATGCAAGGATGACTCCCTGCTCTCCCGCCATCATTACGGCTTCCTCGAGCGCCTCCTCCACGGAATCCGCGGCGGAAACGTTCGGATTGATGCCACGCACAATCTGCGCCAGTTCAAATGCCGGCAAGCCTCGTTTATTGTTCGGCGGGGTAACCGTAATCACGGCATCCGCTTTCTTTACGGATAAGCCCACAATCTCGTCAACCGCCTTATCTTTTAACACTCCCATTATATAAATAATTGGGCAATTTGTAAAATAATTGTCCATGGTTTTCATCAGTCTCATAACCGCGTCCGGATTGTGTGCCCCGTCCGCGATGACAAGTGGTTTTCTGCCCAGAATTTCAAAGCGGGCGGGCCATTTTGTTTCCTTTAATCCCTTGCGGATTTTCTCCTCTTTGAGTGTGACTCCGAGCTGTTTTAATGTTTCTGCTGCCTCAAGAGCCACGGCCGCATTCTCCGGCTGGTATTCCCCGAGCATGGCAAGCTCGGTTTTTTTATAATTTTTGTAGGAAAATACGGTAATTCCGCGGTAAGGAAGGCGCGCGGTTTCGGATTTTACGCTGACGGTGATATCTTCTTTTTTTACAAAAACGGGCTTAACATTACGGTGCTTTTTACATTCCGCCTCAATGACCGCACACACGCTTTCCTTCTGCGGTGCACAGACAACATATGCTCCGTCTTTGATAATTCCTGCTTTAGTGGCAGCGATTTCTTCCAGATTGTTTCCGATCATTCCCACATGATCGAGACTGACGGACGTAAGTATGCAAAGAAGCGGCCTTGCTATCACGTTCGTGGCATCTTCCGCTCCGCCCATGCCGACTTCAATGATTGCATAATCACAGTTTTTATCCCGCAGATAACAAAACGCCATGGCCGTTTCGAGTTCAAATGCCGTGGGATGTTCAAAGCCGTCCTCCACCATCGCATCCGCAACGGAAAAAAGCTTTTCCAGATACTCCGCGACCTTTGTTTTCGGGATAAACGTGCCGTTTACCTGAATCTTTTCCCGGTAGTCCACGACCGAGGGGGAAATATACCTTCCGACGCGATATCCGTTCGCCTGCAGGGCGCCAGCAAGAAACGAGCAAACGCTGCCTTTTCCGTTGGTTCCGGCCACGTGAATCACCTTCAGCTCATCCTGCGGATTGCCGAGTCTTTTTACCAGTTCCCTCATGCAGTCAAGTCCGAGCCTGCTGCCGAGAGCGCCGGTACGGACTTCCAATTGTTCCAATGCTTCTTCAAATTTCATACATCACTAAAACAGGGGGCCTTTCGCGGCCCCCCTCTTTCTTAAGTCATATCTGCGTCTGTCATATCCGCTGCGCCGATATTCAGCATATTCAGGGTTCTTCTCTTCAGTCTTGCCACCTCGGAATTCTTCAGGATGTAATTCTTTACATCCTTGGCATTCTTGATGTTCTTAAGCACAATTTCCGGGTTGGTGGTATCGCCCGTATAACAGATTACATCCCCCAGGGCTGACATTCTCTGAAAAATCGTGGAAGTAAGCTTTACGTCGACGATTTTATACATATAGCAGTCGTTCTCCTGCTTGTTGAGAAGACCCGTATCGATGGTAAGCACGTCCTTGTTAATGGAATACGTGGTGAAGGTCCAGGGAAGACCGAAAAGCACCCAGCGCTTTTTCTCAACGATTTCTCCGTCCACATCATCGACCAGTGACTCGATTATCTTCTCTCTGTTCTCACCGATATTGCTGTAATGCTCGTCGAGATTTAAGTTGGTTGCATTGAGGCTTACGCTCTCTTCCTTTGTTTCTTCGTTTCCGTTCGTCAAAAGGTTCTGATTGTCTTCCGCCATAAGTGTTCCCTCCGCTGTTTCCATTGTAACACAAATGCTTCTGCTATTGAACTACTGTTTTCACTCTCTGGGAATACTTCTCTTCACAGTATTTGCAGCGATAAACTTCTTTCTTTTCATCCGCAAGAACAAAGATGTGAGGCAGCCCCTGCTCGATGGAGGTAATGCATCTGGGATTTTTGCATTTGAAAACGCCTTTGATTTCCCTGGGAAGAACGAGTTCCTTCTTCTCCACGATTTCGCCGTCTTTTACCACGTTTACGGTGATATTGTGATCGACTACGGCAAGGATATCCATGTTCAGATCCTCAATGCTGCATTCCACCTTCAGAATGTCCTTCTTGCCCATTTTACCGCTCTTGGCGTTCATAATCATGGCAACGGTGCAGTCCTTTTTATCAAGTCCCAGATTATAGTAAAGGGTTAAGCTCTTACCGGCTTCAATATGATCGAGTACAAAGCCTTCTTCGATTTTACCAACGTTTAACATGACGTACTCCTTTCCTTACACATTGATACCAAGCAGAGTCAGAATCAGCGCCATTCTTACGTATACGCCGTACTGCGCCTGCTTAAAATACGCGGCTCTCGGGTCATCGTCCACTTCCACGGAGATTTCGTTCACGCGGGGCAGCGGATGAAGCACCAGCATGTCGGGTTTCGCCTTTTCCATCTTCTCTGCGGTCAGAATGTAGAAATCTTTCAGACGGACGTAATCCTCTTCGTTGAAGAAACGTTCTCTCTGCACTCTGGTCATGTAGAGAAGATCAAGTTTCGGCATAACCGATTCCAGACTGATCACTTCTTCGTAAGTGATGCCGTTTTCTTTCAGTTTATCGGTGATATAATCCGGAATTTTTAATTCTTCCGGGGAAATGAATACGAAATGAATGCCCTCATAACGCATCAGGGCGTTGATTAAGGAATGTACGGTACGGCCGAATTTCAGATCGCCGCAAAGACCGATTGTAAAATTGCCGAGCCGCCCTTTCATGGAACGGATGGTAAGTAAATCCGTCAGTGTCTGGGTCGGGTGCTGATGTCCGCCGTCACCCGCGTTGATTACCGGGATGCGGGATTTGGATGCCGCTACCATCGGTGCGCCTTCCTTGGGATGACGCATGGCGCAGATGTCCGCATAACAGGAAATAACTCGAATCGTGTCGGAAACGCTCTCTCCCTTGGCTGCGGAAGAAGAATTGGCATCGGAGAAGCCCAAAACGCTTCCTCCCAAATTCAGCATGGCCGCTTCGAAGGAAAGCCTTGTTCTGGTACTCGGCTCATAGAAGCAGGTGGCCAGTTTCTTTCCGTTGCAGGCATGGGCGTATTTCTCCGGATTCTTCTCGATATCGTTTGCCAGATTAAAAAGTCTGTCGAGCTCTTCCACCGAGAAATCCAGAGGGCTCATTAAGTGTCGCATAGTGCAATTCTCCTTTCACATTCTTTGCATGGACTGATCTTTAAACAAGATTTATGACTTCTTCCTTCGGAGCAGTCGCGGGGGTGATTTCGGAAATGTATAAAACCGGTCCGACGCCCTTATAATCTGCCCAGAATTCATGTTTGACCGTAGCGGTCACATTGTACCACTTACCGTCTTCAATCTCCTGTGCCTTGCCGTACTTGGCAATAAATCCGAGGAATGCAATATCCTCCGCGCAGCAGGTCATGGCATGACGCCCGGGAACAAAACAGCCGGGATGGAAGCCCTGCGGCTTGGCAACGTGTGCTAAGTATTTTACGATTTTACCCTCATAACGGTCCGGGGTGTCAAGCATATCAAAGAACCAGATGCCGTAAGTGGAATCGGTAAGCTCGATGGTATCTTTGGAAACATCGAAGGGAAGCTCCTCCTCCATAGTGGCGGTTACTTCACCGTTGCTGTCTTCGAAAATAATCTCCGCATCGCGGTTTAAGGCACGCATGTTGCGCTTGTAGGAAGCAAGCTCCTTAATGCCGTCGCAGCGGTTGAACATAATCAGTTCCGACTTGCGGACCATATCGCCGATCATGGAACGCATATTGGTGTAATACATCGGCCAGGTGGCGGCATTGATGATGGTAATCTGCTGTGACAGCTTCCAGTGCCAGGGCAGTTTTAAATTCGCCATCGGCCACATTCCGTTGTATTCCACGATGATACGCTCGGGTTTATGCTTTTTCTCAAGTTCGATCAGTTTCGAACCGATAAAATCTTCTTTCTTTTCAATGACTTCCACCACGGTGTTGTGCTTTGCAAGAAGTTCCGGCTCATACTCAACCTCGCCCTCCTCACAGAGAAGAATCAAAGTTTTTCCCTTGGTCTGGAAATACTCCTGCTGCATGGTGAATTTAATGAATTCCGTTTTCCCGCTTTCCAAAAAGCCATTGATGACAAATACAGGCTTCATGTCTTTCTCCTTACATACCGAATGAATGCTTTAAATTCCGAAAAGTTCCCTAAGCGCCGCTTCTTTGATCTTCGAACCGATTACAACGATTTTACCGGTCACGTCCGGTGCGCCGCTTCTGACATTCTTCTCTTCGGGAACATAGTCGAAATAAATGAATCCGCCGTCCTTTGCGGGAACCATACCCTTGGAACGAAGAACAATTCCGTACTTTTCTTCATCGGAAAGTGCATCCAGAATTCCTTCAATCTGCTCTGCGCTAAAGGACTTCGGAGTCTCAAAGCCGATGCTGTCAAATACCTCGTCCGCATGATGGTGATGATGATCATGGTGATGATGGCATTCGCAGTCCGGATCGTCGCATTCCTCTCCGTCGTGGTGATGATGGTGATGATGTTCATGTTCGTCGTCATCATCGTCATCGTGGTGATGGTGATGTTCATGTTCGTCGTCATCATCGTCGTCATGGTGGTGATGTTCATGTTCATCCTCGTCATCATCGTCATCATGGTGATGATGATGTTCATGCTCCTCATCCTCATCCTCATCCTCATGATCGTGATTATGATGGTGGTGATGATGCTCGTGCTCGTGGAGTCTGTCCTCCTCGCGATGAGCCTTCACTTCTTCCATGAGTTCCTCTTCCAGAGATTTGCCGGCTTCCATGGTGTTTAAAATCAGCATGCCGTCAATCTGATCCCAGGGAGTAGTGATGATGGTTGCCTTCGGATTATGCTCTTTTAACAGATTTACCACCTCGGTAACCTTTTCTTCGCTTACATTCTGCGTACGGGACAGAATAATCGTGCCCGCGCTTTCCACCTGGTTTACGAAGAATTCGCCGAAGTTCTTGATGTACATTTTCGCCTTGCTGACATCCACAACGGCAACTGCGGTGTTTAACTTTACATCCTTCATTTCATCGTTTGCAAGTTCAATATCCGCAACCGCTTTGATGACGTCGGAAAGTTTGCCGACACCGGAGGGCTCGATCAAAATTCTCTCGGGATGATAGGTCGCAATCACTTCTTTTAAAGACGTTCCGAAATCACCTACCAGACTGCAGCAGATGCAGCCGGAATTC
>DLBG01000145.1 GCA_002494135.1 Lachnospiraceae bacterium UBA7027 | reverse complement strand
ACCGAGTTTGAAGAAGGCCAGATCTTCAAGGGCAAGGTTGTATCCATCAAAGAGTTCGGCGCATTCATCGAATTTGCACCCGGCAAGGAAGGTATGGTTCACATCTCCAAGATCGCAAAAGAGCGTATCGAGCATGTGGAAGATGTTCTTACCCTTGGCGATGAAGTTACCGTAATCTGCTTGGGCAAGGATAAAATGGGCAGAATGAGCTTCTCCATCAAGGACGTTCCCGCAGACAAGCGTAAATAATTAAGTATTTGGAAATAAGAAACCGATTTAAAGTGCTGCCTTTTTCCGTGCATAGCGCGGGGGAGGGTGGCACAGTTTTTAAGAAATCTTTTTCGTGTGTAAAAGGAGGTACCATACATGGAAACTTTTTTGCTCAGCGCAGAAGTTGCAAGTGAAATCGGAAATGTCGAAGACATTCTGGCATCTCTGGAAAACTCTTCCGGTTCCGTGTTCGGAATCGTTTCATCCCTTGCCGGAATTGTCGGAATCCTCGGCAGTGCGGCAATCGCGGTTATCAGCATTGCGCTGGCAATCATCGGATTTATCTGGATGATTATTACTTACCTGATTCCCGCCATCGCACTTTTCGTTATGGCAAGAAGAGCAGGATACAAGAATGCGTGGTTTGCGTTCATCCCGTTTTTGCAGACCTATCTTGAGTACATGCTTCCGAAGCGTGAATTCAAGGCACTGTTCTTTAAATTCCCGACCGAGAAGCGTCAGGTCATTGCGTTAATCGCAATCCTGGCATCCGTATTCGGAACCGCAGTCATCGGTATGCTTAACGTGGTACCGGCTGTCGGACAGATTCTGGACATCGCACTTGCGGTATTCTTATATGCATGTGCATGGCGTAAAATGTACGACATGCTCTGTACCTTCGGAAATAAAGAAGCGGCATTGCCTGTTTCCGTTTTCAGCCTGATTTTACCGATTGTTTATGCGATTGCATTGGTTGTATGCATGAAGAACCCGCCCGATTACGGCGAAGGCTGCTACTACATGGACCGGCAGGGATTTGTAGAGCAGGCGTAGTGATATTCTGAATGAAGGAAGTAATTCGTTGTGAGTAAGGAAGAAACACAATCCAAAAAGAAAAAAGCCGGCAGGATTATTCGCCGGGTTATCATTATTTTCGTGATTGCCAACCTCGTGCTGGCACTGCCGAGTGCATCGTTCGCGGAAACGCTTGTCTTAAAGAGCAAGGGCGATCATGAGCGTACGGTGGAAGAGTATACAAGAGTATGGCTTGACGATGTAACGGGAATTGACAGTTACGCATTCGAGGAAAAATATCAAATGGAATCCTTTCTGATTCCCTCCACGGGAACGAAGAACTATCGGATTCCGGCATTTCACTATATGCCGGAAGGGGAACCGAAAGGCTTCGTGGTAATGGCGCACGGCATGAATTCCAGCCATATCGTGATTTATCATGAGGCAGAAGTATTCCTGCTGGAAGGATTCGAAGTTTACAGTTTTGACGAGCGCAAATTCGGCGAAAGCACCTTCGGATATGTCGGATACGGATATCTGGAAGGCATGGATGTGAAGGATGTCTATCAGTTTGCGTATGATCAGGCCGAAGAACGTGTTTTCCATATGCAGGAACAGGACAAAAACACCGAAGATACTTCGGGAAAACGCTATCTTTGCGGTATCTGGGGGCAGTCCATGGGCGGCGCGGGATGCGAGAATGCCATGGATGAAGAGCCTTTGGTGAGTACGCTTGATTTTGCGATTCTCGACTGTCCGATGGGACCGATGGAAGATTTAACCGGTGCACCGAAGCCGCAGAACTGGCTTGCGGGTAAAATGAATCCCCTGGTTTCCGGATTTTCCTTCGACCAGCAGAATCCGATTCCGCAGTTGAAAAACGTTACCGCAGATGTGCTTTTACTGCTTGCGGGTGATGAAAAAGTCATTCCGAAACAGTCTACACAAGCAATCCAAAAGGTGCTCGAGGAAGCGCCCTGCGAGCTTACCGTTTATGTAAGCGACGGAAGCGAACATGCGGACATTATCGTAGACGATTCGGCAGGATACCGGAATACGATTCATGACTTTCTGGAAAGCATAAATTAACCCCTTTTTTATAAAGATTTACGTTTATGTTGGACATTTGTTGGACTGTGCGTGATACGATTACAGTGTTGTGATTGTACCGCGCACTTTTTGCGTGTAAAGATACAGGAGGTTTTCCATGCCGTACCAGTTTAAAAACGATAACGAATTAAATGAATTAATCGCTGCCGTTAAGGCAAAGAATGCGAAAGGAGAAGGTCTTAACAACGAAGAGATCCAGTTGGGACTTCATTCCATTGCTCTGATGCTTCAAAAAACCGCTGACAGCATCGAAACCAAGCCGGGCGCGAGAGAATTAAACGAATTTAAAATGGAACTCGAAGGAACCGCAAAGTCCCTGGAGGCATTGCGCGATCCTGCGATTCTTGAAGATCCGGGCAAGTTTGAAGATGCGCTTGCCGATCTGGTCAATTTAAAAGATCTTTTGTTGAAACGTACCCATAACGGAAGACTCTATTATGAGATTATCGAGTTAAAGGGCAGGGAACTGATTGAAGGTGTCGAGGGCGTTTCACGTTCCGAATTTTTCAAGACCTTACAGAGCATCGGTGAGGTTCTCGAGACCGGTATGCCAAACCTTGAAAAAGAAGTCAATTCCATGACGACCAGGGAAGCAAGACAGGCATATGCCGAAAGAAGCAGCGTAATCGAACTTCAGAATGATAAGGATGCACAGACTCTTGCCGGCATGATGGACACCGGTAGCACGCTGTATAAGAATTTGAATGATTATATTTTCGGTCTGCAGAGTCCTGCAGTCATTCACGGATATGACAGAAAATACGGCCCTGTTACATTCGGTTTGGAATACGGTTGCTATTCCTATTCCAAGGCACTGAAGAATACGATTGACGAGGCGAACAAAACGCATGATTTTGCAAAGAAACGCGAGCTGTTCATGCAGGCTGTGAATATCTACAAGTCGTTTATGGCGCTCTCCAAAATGAAGGGAGACAACGAAAGTAAATTCCCGTTAAATACAAAGAAAACTTCCAGACTTGCGCTGGAATCGGGCAAGAGATTCTTAATCAATGCGTTTGATGAGAAGAATCCGAAGGTTGTTGAACAGGTAAAAGCGAGAAAATCCCCGTCCAAACTCGAACTCCCGACAGGAGTATCCAAAGAAATGGCGGTATGTCATCTCGGAACCTATGACAAACAGAAATATGACGCAGGCAGCAAAGTGGAAGGGGATTATTATATGCTGCTTTCCTTCTACAGCGTTCTGCGTGCGGAAGCGAACTATGAGGAAAACGACAAAGAGTACAGGGATGAACTTTCGAAGGTTGTAGATTCCTTAAATAATTTCGTGAATAAGCTCGTTGAAGTGAATGACGATTCGAAAAGAAACGGTCTTGACGACCTGGATTCCGAGCTGATTAAAGATGCGGTTTCCAAATTTGATGACGTAAACGAGAAGATGGAAGGCTTCTTTAATAAATACCGCGAGACACATCCGGAGTACATTGCGCGTTTTAAAGAACTTGCCGGTCCTTTCCTTGCGAAATTCAGGAAAATGGATTGGGAGGAAGGCCTGAAGAAAATTACACCGGAGATACTCAACCGTCCCGAACAGGCAATTCAGCCCGAAAAATACGAAATTGCGGGCGAGGAGGATGTAAACCTTCAGAGCAGACTGTATTTAAGTGAAAATGCGTACCAGGATGAACTAAACGCATTCAGAACACGCGTGGAAAATGCAGTTGCAGCGGCCGATTCCGGAAATAAAATCACGCAGGGACTTACCACGCAGAATGCCGTGGTTGAAGATATCTGTTTCTTCCGAAACGGAAAAAGATATCAGCTTTCCTCGGAAGTCGGGAAAATCAGAATCACCGAGAATACCGTTAAATCCGTAATCGGCGGGATTGCGAGAGTTAAGAACAAACAGAACGCCTATCTGGTCGGGGATGATATTTTAAAGGCCCGCAACGCTGCAAAGGAATACGCCGAAGATTCCTCTTACGGGAACGATTTTCGTAAATATCATCTGTCCGTTTATAAGCTTTTGGACAAACATGTGGAGGCTTCCATCAAGGCTTCCCGTAATCCGATCGGCTGCTATGTAGTCAGCGTTACGAAATACGGAAACGCGGACAGCCTGCCGCTTGCGACCGCAGCATATCTGTATCAGCATGAGCAGTTAAGAAAGAGTCCGAACAAAACTCCGAAGTATTCAAGATCCGAAATCGAGAAACGTGCGGCGCGCGTCAAGGACAATGTCTTATATAAGGCGTTATTCGTTCCCTCTGAGGAAGAACTCAAGGAAGCAAGGGATTACGAGACAAAATACGACCGTGTTCTGAATGAAGAAGACTTCCGTAAAAGATATGCTGAGAATAAACGGTCTTATTTCTTAAATCCCGCCAAAATGAGTGAAATGGTGGGTGCGCTGGAACATCCTTTCTCGGCAAATACTTCACTGGATGCACAGAGAAAAGCACTTTACCAGCTTCGCGAACTCGGACAGACCATGGACCGTTGCGGATTCTGGTCATCCCGCGCGTACAAGAATTTTTACGGCGGTTTGAAAGCACTTGCCCGCAAGGATATTGACAGCATGACATCCGAAGAAATGGGCGAATTACTGAAGGATCTTTATGACAAGACCGAAGCCTTTATGAACGGCAGAATGGGTGTCAGAAAGAAACCGGAGCAGAGAGAGCATTTTGAGCAGACGCTGGATGCATTGCACATTCTTTCTTCCGTAAACCGGAACGGTAAAACGCTTGCGGATGAACTTCTCCGCAAGACCAATGTGGTCAGAGAGCAGCTCCACCAGGAGAAGGCAACTCTCGGTAACCGTAACGCGCAGAATACGAAGAAGCGTATCGATGTGCTTCGCGGAAGACTCTCCACCGAGAAGGGAATCCAGAAAGGGGATGAGCTTTTTGCGAAGCTCAAAGCAAGCGGAGCCGTATCCGCAGCGGAAAATCCCGATCCCGAAGCGCTTGCTCCGGTACCGCCGAAGACGGGTGCCACCATTACGATTCAGAGCATTCTTGACAAGATTGCGGCAAGCATGAACGAGAATAAGAACGAAGTGGATTTTGCAGCCGTACATGACAATATGGTGGTTCTTCTTGCACTTTCCGCATCCGCCGCTTATAAAGATACCGAAGGAAAAGCCTGCGTGGTAAAAGCCGATTTTGAAAAGGCAATTAAGGAATTAAAAGAGAATAAAATCATCGACGCCATGGCGGAGAAGTATTCCAAAGTCAGTGATTATAAGGACTATATGCAGGAGAAGGGCAACGAACTGGCGCTTGATCTGAAAAATTCCTATAATCAGGCAAAGAATAAGGTGAAAGAGGCACTCGATAATATCGACAAGGCCGCACTCGGCGACGCTTACAAGATGGATGACATGGCGCTTGAACGCAAGATTATCCAAAGACATAAGCAGAAGAAGATTGACAATATCATGAAAGAGAAACCGATTGAGGTATTCCGTTCCTTTGACGATCTTGACAAAGAACTTGAAGAGATTGACCTTCGCAAAAATAACGAAGCGGACAGACTTCTCTTTGAAGAGTTCGGAATTGACGGCGACAAGGTGCATAATGATATTGCGAACGAGATCGGCAACAAGCGAAAAGACATGATTAACGAGGCGGAAATCAAGGGAAATCCCGCAGATGATAAGACCATTAAAGTTGAACAGAAAAACAACGTACTGAAGTAGAAACGGTTCAGAAGGAGGGATGAATAATATGAAAAGAGTGTTCTTAATTGTACTGGACAGTTTCGGAATTGGTGAAGAGCCGGATGCAAACCTTTTCGGAGACGTCGGAACGAATACGCTAAGGAGCGTATCGACGAGCGAATTCTTCCGTTTTGAGAATATGGCGAAACTCGGATTCTTTAATATTGACGGCGTGGAAGTCGGTAAAAAATGTGAGAATCCGTCCGGTGCATTTGCGAGAATGCAGGAGTCTTCGATGGGAAAGGATACGACAATCGGACACTGGGAAATCGGCGGAATCATTTCTCCGAAACCGTTTCCCACGTATCCGAACGGATTTCCGAAGGAAATTCTCGATGAATTTGAAAAACGCACGGGAAGAGGCGTTATCTGCAACAAAACATATTCCGGAACCGTAGTCATTAACGATTACGGCGATGAGCAGATTCAGACCGGAAAGTGGATTGTATATACTTCTGCGGACAGTGTATTCCAGATTGCGGCACATGAAGATTATATCCCTTTGGAAGAATTGTACGACGCTTGTAGGACGGCAAGGGAAATCCTGCAGGGTGAGCATGCGGTCGGTCGCGTCATTGCAAGACCGTACAAGGGCACATCAGGAAATTACGAGCGTACCACGAACCGGCATGATTTTTCCTTAGAGCCGACCAAAGATACGATTCTGGATGTGATTAAGGCGCACGGAATGGAAGTTTTGTCCGTCGGAAAAATCTATGATATCTTTGCACATCGCGGAACGACGGATCATGTATTTACGACCGGCAATACCGACGGCATGAACCGCATGGAAGAGTGGATGGACCGTGATTTTGAAGGACTCTGCTTTGTGAATCTCGTGGACTTTGACATGGTTTACGGTCACAGAAGAGATATTGACGGTTACGCGAAAGCACTTGCGGAATTCGACGATCGACTGGCAGGTTTCTTAAGCAAACTTCGTGATGACGATATTCTGATGATTACCGCGGACCACGGATGCGATCCCGGATATTTACAGACCACGGACCATACAAGGGAATATGTTCCTTTTGTGGCATACGGAAAAAACATTATCCCGGGAAATTACGGTACCCGTAAAACCTTTGCGGATATCGGGGCAACCGTTCTTGACTATCTCGGAATCACGGAAAAACTGGACGGAGAGCCTATTCCCTGCATCAAAAAATAACTCTGATATAAATTTTAAAAATTAAAACCGCTTGTTGGACATATGTTGGACAGACGGTTTTATAATGCATGTATAATCCGATGGGAACCCGAAAAAGGAACGGATTATCGGGATGAGGAATAAACAAGGGAGATGAAATTATGCCGATTAGAACAGCAAGTGAATTAGTAAAACAACCTAAAATTTCTTTTAAAGACTCTATGGTACTCGAAGAACTCGAGGACATGCTTATTTCCGTAAACAATGACAGGGAATCCTATTTAAGAGAAGAACTGAAGCCCTTAAAAGATGCGATTTTTGCCGTCAGGAAACAATCCGGTACCTATGCCGAACTGGACGGACATTTAGAGAAATTAAATAATCTGGAAGAGTTTCTGGTCGGCGGAGAAGGAATGGCAAATTATACCCGGATTCTGAGTGATTTAAGCAGAAAGCATCCGGACCAGAGTAAGGAATATGAGGATACTTTAAACAAAGGGATCATGATTCTGAGCAATTATCTCGGACTTGGAATCAAACAGGAAGAGCTGACCAAAAAGATTAACGCCAAAGGCGTTGATCCTTCCCGTTTGACAATCCGTATCAATACGAAGCAGGTTGACAAAAAAGACATGCTCATGGCCGAAAGAGCAAAGGGAAAGACCTTCATGGAGCCGGGAAGTTACGGCTATAATCACGTTTCCAGGATGAAAGAAGACATCACAAAGGTGATCGATGATTTAAGAAAGCCTGATGTAAAATCCCTTGAAGGAGGAAAGAACAGTGCACTTTCCGAATTACAGGCAAAGATTCCGGAGAATGAAAGAAAAGAACTTGCCGATAATCTGGAAAAGTTTAAAAATGCCGTTGAGGTTTTACAGAGTAAAGATCCTTCCGAAGCGGAGGTATCGAATGCTTTAAAAACCGTTCGGGATTTTAACGAATATCTGACAAAAGGAATTAACGGATCCAATTACCAGAGATATCTTACCGCCGGAATGAAGGAAGGAAGATTTGTAAACGGTTTACAATCCTTAGAATCGGTTCTGGTTAACGGCCTTGATATCGAGAAAGTAAAAAAAGCCAAAGGATATACCGTTGTAGAAGCAAAGGCGGATGAATGGATCAAAAACTGGCAGAGGCAGATGAAAAAAAGGCCGGATGTTTTTACGGTCGGTTCAAAAGAAACCAAGATGTTTTTAGCTAAAATCATGGCAACCAGAATGCTGGTGAATTCCGTGCGCGGACAGGGCGATGCTTTTGAAAAGAAAGTAACGAATCTGGATATTGAAAGAAAAGCCGAAGAATTAATGCAGAATAAAACCTTTGCGGATTTTATTAATAAAATCGGCGATAACAAAAAGGGACTTGAACAGGCCGGCAAGGCAATCGCGAAAGGTCATTGCGGCGGACTGGATGATGCCCTGAAGAATTACATGCTGCGTCTTCCTGCCGGACAGTTATCGAACGATAAGGCGCTGATCCGTTATATGCCGAAGGTAATTGACCGAATCGAGGTACTTCAGGAAAGAGCAAAAGCGAGGGTGAATTCTCCGGTCGGAAGAGGAGAAATTCCCAAGACGGAAATCGCCGAAATCTATGCTCTTCGCGGCATGATCCGTACACAGGGCGGGAAAAAGGAACTGCTGAATGTAAGTATTCCGACAGACAGAAGCCTTACCGAATTAACGGCGAGAAACAGAAACGATGAGTATTTTAAAGGCGCGTTCAAGCCGGCGGATATGGATCTTCTCTTTAAAGGTCACGGCGGCGAATTTGCACAACGGGAACTGAAATCCGAAAAAATCAAACCCGGCAGTCCTCTGTGGGTTTCCATGAATACCGGAAGGGAAGAGATGATTGGAGATTTATACAATCTTGATCTGGGTACACGGACCGGCAGAAGCAGGTATCTTCAGCTCAAGGCTTTGATGATTCAGCAGAAACTTGAAGATGCGATTGCAAAGAATCCGAACTCGAAAGAAACTCAGGAATTATGCGATCAGGTAGCAGATATTCTCCTCGAGGGCTGTGCTCTTGAACAGAATTACATAGAAAACAAAAAGAATTTCCCGGGTGCAGCGGAGGAAAAACTCGATAAAATGGACCCGGTACGGGTAGGACTTTTGAAAGAAAGACTCAATACACCCGAAGTGAAAGAAGAAATGTTTGAGAACAAACCGCAGCAATATCTGTTTGAGCTTAAAAACTTTACCTCATTCAAGATTAAGCCCACACGCGCAATCCAGATTCTCATGAAAGCACATAACGGTGAAATCAGCTGGAGCGCGGAGGAAGGCATGAACAGGCAGTTGTCTCCCAAACAGATAGCGAAAATCCAACAGGAAGTCATGAATGAAACAGGTGCGAAACCGGAGGATCTGGCTGATTTACCTAAAATGGACGGAAAAGGAGGACCGAAGGTTGTACACGGAGGACCGAAGGTTGTACACTGAGGACCTGTGAAATAAGATATCATAAGGCATGGTTACATCAGCCTGCTTTAAAATAGCCTGTTTTTGAAGATGAAACGGGCTATTTTATTTTTTCAAAAAAGGTTGAAATCTGTTGGACATCTGTTGGACAAGGTATTATATAATGCGTTTGTACACAGGAACGAAGAGTTCCGAAACCCTGAATATAAAAGCGTGAAGGCCGCACAGAAAGCAAAACGGAAAGCGAACCGGAAGCGCGGATAAGAAAAGGAGAATACATTATGCCGGGTTTTAATTACAATGAGTACAGTGAAAAAAGAAAGAATTTAACCGTTGAAGAGCTGGATGCTTTAACACAGTTCAGAGAATTGCTGGAGACTGTCGATGCGGATCCGAAATCCTATTTGTCTGAGGAACTTACTCCCTATGCGAGAGCAATCGGCGCAATTATAAATAGACTGGATCGCAAAACAGTCGAGAAATCGTTTGAAGATTTAAAAGGAATGGAAGCATTCCTGCTTTCCGGTGAAAATGCATTAAATTACACGCTTCTTCGTTCCGACTCCTCCTTCGGGAAGGGGTCGGTTGCAACCATGGAGAATACCGAAATCATTGAAAAGGGTTTGAAGGTAATTGCCAAGCTGGGCGGTTTTGAAATTGATGTTAAGAAGATTTCGGATGAAGCCGAGAAGAAAGGTTTCAAACCGGATAAAATGAGAAGGGTTCTGAATACCAAGAGCGTTGAGACTTATAACGATTACTTAAAAATTAAGAATCAGGGAAAGACGTTTATTGAGCCGGGCAGCAATGCCAATAAGTCTTTACAGAAGTTCGAAGTAAATCTTATCACGGCAATGAATAATGTCAAGGATTCCAATGCCGAACTTTATGAGAATACGAAGCAGTTCCTGGAAGCGGTTCAGACTTTAAAGAGTGCCGACCCAAAGAAAGAAGAAGTGGAAGCGGCTCTTAAAACCGTTCGCGCATTCCCGGATTATTTAAAGAGAGGTGTGGACGGATCCAATTACCAGAGACTGCTTGATGCCGGACTTACAAAGGTTGCGTTTGAGAACGGTATGGGGGCTCTTGACCTTGCACTGTGTTATAAAATCGATATCCAGGGCATAGAGAAATCCAAAGGTCATTACAAGACAAAGGAAGATACCGCAGATAACTGGATTAAGGCATGGAGAAATGAGTTAAAGCAGAAACCCAACCGCTTTAATGTCGGCGATCCGGAAACCAAGATGTTTCTTGCCAGATTCTATGCAACCAGAATGCTTGTTAATTCCGTCCGCGGAAAAGGCGATGCATTCAGCAAAAGATTAACAAATGCAGAAATTGACAAGAAGGCACAGGAACTTCTTGAGAATAAGACTTTCAGCGATTTTATGGATAAAGTCGTTAGCGATAAAAAGAATCTTGCCGAGGCGGGAAAAGCCATTGCAAACGGTCATGCAGGAGCATTGGATGATGCGTTCAAACATTATATTCTGCATGCTCCTTCCGGAAAACTTCCGAACGATCCGTTACTGGCGCGTTATATGCCCCGCGTAATCGATCGAATTGAAGTGCTTCAGGATCGTGCAAAATCCATGCTGCACCCTGTAGTAGGAAAAGGAACCCTCCCTGCAAAGGAAATTGCGGAAGTATATGCGCTTCGCGGAATGATCCGTGCACAGAGAGATCATAAAGAAGCCCTGAAGGTGAACATTCCTACCGAAAAGAGCATTTCCAAGTTGACGGAAAAGAACTTAAAAGACAATTTCTTTAATAAAAAATTTACGACCGATGAACTGGATGTGTTCTGCGAAGGACACGGCGGTAAGTTTGCCCAGGAACAGTTAATGAAGCACGGTAAAAACAAAACAATCAGTGACGGTGGTCCGCTCTGGCTATCCATGAATGCAGGAAGAGATGCAGACCTGATAAATCAGGATGACTACGAATTAACGACATTCGCAGACAAGCTGAAACTGAATACCAGACAGGGAATGCTTGCCGTAACGGATTTAAAGGAAGCCATGGCGAAAGATCCCGAGTCCGAAGAGACGAAAGCACTCTGTGACAAATGTTACGATCTTGTGATTGAAGCAATCGCTTTGGTCGAATTATATAAGCTGGCTCAAGAGACCGGTCTTGAAAAACCACAGGTCTTTGATCCGGCACAACTTGAAAGATTTAAGAACTCCTTAAACACTGAGTATGCAAGAAACGAACTGTTCGGAAACGAACCGGATCCTCAGAAATATGTGGATACCATGCATTCCATCGTAAGAGATGAACATCCGGAACGTGCAGTCAATAATATCATGAAGGCGCATGAAGACAGAATCTCCTATAATCCGGACAAATTCTATCAGCATCTGGCAGAGAAGAGAGAAATCAAGATTTCCGAACCGGGACAGCCGAAGGTAGAAGGACAGAAAGAAAACGAAACGAAGGTTGAAGGCGGGAAGGGGCCCGCTATGGGAAGTTTCGGACATTAATTCCGGTTAAGTAAAGCATTTCACATTTGAATGGGGGGACATGTACACACCCGCAGGCGGCTGCCTGCGGGTGCTTTTTCTTTGATTTCGCCTGCGGGTTTTTGCATTTTCGGGCACTTTCATGTATAATATATAAGTATTTTTATGCGCTGAAGCGAATCGGCATAAAGAATCCGCGGCAGCCGGGATACGAAATATTACAGATAAGGGCAGGTTTGGTCCATTGGGTACTTTTGACAACGAGATTAACAGGCGAAGAACATTCGCAATTATATCCCACCCCGATGCGGGTAAAACAACATT
Organism: Lachnospiraceae bacterium UBA7027; assembly: GCA_002494135.1. Lineage (GTDB taxonomy): Bacteria > Bacillota > Clostridia > Lachnospirales > Lachnospiraceae > UBA3766. Next base: position 180 of record DLBG01000145.1, on the reverse strand, counting down.
AACGGAGAAGTTTCTCTTATACGGCGGAGCCATTAATTTAGCGGGTTCCGTAAAAGGAAAGGCAACCGCGCGTCATGCGGTTTCCGACTGGATGGAGATTGAGAAGGAGCGTGGTATTTCCGTAACTTCCTCGGTTCTTCAGTTTGAATATGACGGATACTGCATCAATATTCTGGATAC
>DLBG01000056.1 GCA_002494135.1 Lachnospiraceae bacterium UBA7027 | reverse complement strand
AGAAAATCTCCCCTACTCGATTGCTTTTTTCGGTTTCCTGTCGGGGATCACTTAAGGCTCTTCAATGTTTTTCTAAGTAACTCCAGTGTGACGAGGAAGTTATCGTACTCCTCACGTGTGCCCTGGTTATCGGAGTAGAGGGTTCGCTCGATGTAAGTAAACAGGTCTTTTAGTGACTTCTCCGTAATGTCCGGCGTACGATTCTGCAAAAGTCTCGTCAGCTGCGTGCATACATCCTTCGGAAGCGGATGGTCTTCCTTGGTGCGCATCGCAGGATGCGACATGATGAACGAAGTGAATTTCTCATAATTTATGTAAACCAAATCGCGGAACTGTCCGTTTTCGTATAACACCTTTAATTTCTTCTTTCGAAGGATGGCGCGAATGGTGTAGAAGCAGGTTAATCCAAGCGCCAGAACACTGACTACGATGACAAGGGGCAGTGCGAAACGCTTAAAATCGAACTGCAGATTCATCAGGCTCTTCACACCCTTGGTAAGGTTGCTTTCGGTCGGTGTGGAGTTCGGATCCGGCAAATCCGCGATGTCCATACGGAAGTTAAACAGACCTGCAAACAGACCGCTGAATGCGCTGGTATCGAGCTGTTCCTCATCGTCCGAAGGAGGCGTCATTTCAAAGGGAACGAAACCGTAACCGTCCAGATAGATTTCCACCCAGGCATGGGCAAAGGAATCGTTGATTTCAATGTTTACCACACCTTCTTCATCAAGAAGATTCTTGCCTTCATACCAGTCTTCATATTTTTCATTTACCGCAATGGCGTTCTCTGCCAGGTTCGAAGGCGTGATGATATAACCTTCGCAGTATCTTGCGGGAACACCGAATTCACGAAGAAGCATAACACCGGCAGAAGCGAAGTGTGCACAGTAACCTCGTTTCTGCTTATCCAAAAAGTATTGAATGGCATCCTGGTTGTAGGGAGTGGCACCGGGGGCCATTGTGTATTTAAAATTATTGACGTAGTGAGCGTAGATTTTTCTCGCAACCGCAATGCGGTATTCGTTGACATCCTTGTATTTGCTTTGATTCTTTTCGAAATCCAGGGAGGTAAAACCGGTATCGAAATAGTTGTTTTCCTGAATGTAATCATTCAGAAAGTCTTCGAGTTCCGGCGGTACCGAGGTACAGGAGAAGTTTACATAATCCAACAATTCCGGATCGTCCGGTTTTTCGTAGTTTTCCGGCACATCATAGAACAATTCAACGTTTGGATAATAAGTTATGTCAACTCCATATTTGATGTCTCTGGATTTTTCGGGATTCTTTGCAAAATCTTCATAGTCTGTCGGATCCGTAAAATAGGGAAGATAGGAGAAGGCCGGATCCGCATCGAGATTTACGATATTCATGCGAGCTTTGGCTCCGGTATTTACCAGGTAGTCACTGTCAAACCGCCTGATGTCGTCCTCATGGTACATCTGAACCGTATAAGGGGAATCGTAAGGCGAAAGCGAATTATCGGAATCTTCCTCTTCTCTGTGAATTTTTCTGGCTATGGTATAGAACTGGTTCTGCCCGTACATGGTTCCGGTAAAACCTTTTAAATAAACCGTGGAGAAACTATAGGGAGCATAGGTGACAGAAAGGTCTGTTTCGAAGTCGGGACGTACTTCACCGACACCGCCGAGACGTCCTGAAGCCATACCGCCGGTATTTTCGTAACGGTTCATCCAGCCGGTCCAACCGGTCTGTACATAGATTTTTACGTATTCTTCCACACGCTCGCGGACGATGTTGTGTTTTAAATATTCCGTATTACTGTTGTAGGACAAAGCGGCAAGGATTCCGACTAAAATTGCTACCGCAACGGCAAAAATCGCCGTAATGACATTTCCCTTTAAATTGCCCTGATAGAAGTAGTATTTTTTGTTTTTTCTCGCAAACCGCAGATATTCATGCGTGTGTTTGCCTTTCACCTGCATTCGCTGGTGCCTGCTTGCCTGCAGGATTCCGACGAACACATACATGGCAAGAACCATGCAGATGCAGTAAAGAGGCGGCTTGCGGTTGATAAAGAATGCAACTTCGAAAATCGGGAACGTGATTAACATCGTTTCGAGTACGTTCATATAACCCGAAATGGTCACGTTTAACATCATCGCAAGGAAGATGCCCATGAAGATGATTGCGACGGAAACCGTGATTTCACGGGACTCGATGAACTCCTGACCTTCACGGACGGAGAGAAGTTTGAAGTAATCGGAATACGCCGCGTAGATTTCGTTGATAATCGCCTGATAACCGGAGTTCGCGTACATGTACAGATAGACCAGACCGTACGTGAAACCTCCGAGCAGGAAGAAATATCCGAGATAGAAAATGATCTTGTTGTAGTAAAGGAAAGCCACAAACATGGAGGCCAGGAAAAACGAAGGGATGACCAGAACCGGATTGTAGGGCAGTTTAAATGCCGTCAGAAGTCCGATTAAGGTTCCGTACGTTCCGAGGAAAATCATAAAGCCGCGCAGCAGGCAAATAAGCCCACGGTGATGATTCACACCGTCGGTGATTTCACCGGTATAGATACCGGTTTTCGCCATTTCTTTTTTCCTGAGCATGAGCTCGAGTCTGTGCAACATATGATGCGTTGACCTTCCCTGCCTCCCTGAAGGAGGTATATTCAAATGAATGTTATGTTAACTAAGAATTTTTTATGTAAACTAATTTGGGCGAGATGAATCAATATTCAGAGATAATCTCAACCTCTTCCCCGCGGATGGAAATTACCGTGGCCTGCTTCACACCGGAGTTAAAGTACGCGCGCTTTGCGGCGCTTTTTTCTTTGTACAGTGGCAGGTAGTAGAGGCGGATTAATGCCTCCATCGTACTTGCGTCATCCGTAACCGGCATGAAGTTAAAATCCACAATCCCGTGGTGGTATAAGCAAACCTCAAAACGTTCCTCGCGCTGCAAAAGTACTTTGATGCAGCCGCGCAGCGTGGATACTGTTTCTTCGATATTTTCGTCGGTAAGCTCGGGCAGAAGCACAAGCGAGAGGATGGAAGTGTGTGCCATTTCCTTTACAAATAAATCATCGAGCTTGGCACTTAATTTCCAGTGGATTCTCTGCAGACGGTCGCCCGGCTGGTAGAGACGAATCTCTTTAATATCCGATGAAATGTTTCCTTTGGCATCGGATTCGGTATACTCATCAATGCCGTCGGCAGCAGGTGTCGCCGGCAGGTCTTCCTTAATCGTTTCGGGCGGAAATACGGGCACTTCTGTTTTTTGACCGAGTGGGACAATGTAGCGGAAAAAGTGTAAAGGATCGGTAAAAGCAATCTCCGTGAAGTTCACCTGCACCATGCCGATGAAAGAAGTCTCCAGAGGAATCTGGACTTTTTCATTTTTCCTCGGAAGCACGTGCAGGGAAACCATATGCTCGAATTCGTTGGGGTGATAAAGATTGTTTACGGTGAAAGAAAGGTCCGTTAAAAAGAACGGGCAGAGGGTCGGATTAATGACCTCGACGAACAGAGGAATCCGGTTGCCTTTTTCCACGTAAGCCGCGGGGCAGTAGCTGCGCATCGAAACTTTGCGGAAGGATGCAAAGAAGAGGGGCAGAAGAACTGCAGGCAGAACGAAGAAAACAGCCAGAAACGCAAGCAAAAACGGCTGTTCCAGTAAAAGGAACAGCGCAAGGGCTGCAAGAAGCCCCACCACATAAAGTACGATTGTCAGGATGTGGGCTTTCAGTTTCGGCATAGATTAGAATTCCTGTGATACTCTGGGCATGTGAACGGAACCGAATGCATTAAGAAGCGCTGTGGTCAGCGTGCTTCCGGATGCTTTCGCTTTCGTGGAGAGCAGTACTCTGTGTCCGGCAATCGGCAGGAAGACTTCACGGAAATCTTCGGGAATGACATAGTCCCGGCCGGAGAGAAAAGCATGTGCTTTGGCCATTTTCAGCAAAGCGATGCTTCCGCGGGGGGAGAGTCCCAATGTGAAAATCTCCTCGTTGCGGGTTGCCTCGGTTAAGGAAACCGCGTAATCGTACAGTGCTTCGCTGACATGGACGTCGGCTACCATTTTTTGCATGGCGAGAATATCATCCTGCTGAATGATGGGATTCATTTCGCGGATGATTTCGTGGGAGTCGCCTTTTAAAATATCCACGGCGCTTTTATGATTCGGATATCCCATGGAAAGACGTACCATGAAACGGTCGAGCTGGGATTCCGGAAGTTTCTGCGTACCGGATGCACCGATGGGGTTCTGGGTTGCGATTACCATGAAAGGCTTCGGCAGATCGCGGGTTACACCGTCCACGGTGGCACGGCCTTCCTCCATAACCTCCAAAAGCGCGGACTGGGTTTTCGGAGAAGTACGGTTGATCTCATCCGCAAGGAAGAGATTGGTATAAACGGAACCCTCACGGAAGGAGAATTCGCCTGTATTTTTATCATACATGGTGAAACCGGAAATATCGCTGGGAAGTACGTCCGGTGTAAACTGCACGCGGCGGTAGTCCAGGCTCATAACCTTTGCAAGTGCCGTTACGAGAGTGGTTTTTCCGACACCGGGGATATCCTCCAACAGGATGTGACCTCCGGCAAAAACCGCACACAGCACCATATCGATGACATCATCCTTACCGTGAATGGCAAGACGAATGGTATTTTTCATTTCTTCAATCTGAGACATATAAATGTTGTCCGGCATAGTGATTCTCCAATTTCTTTCTGATTATCGTACGTTTTCTCTCACCCCGCGTACCTTAAAATTCTACCATATAAGCGGACTTAATTCTACAATTTATACAAAAGATTCACGAAAAAACCGTATAATTTGGGTATTTTCCGTATTGCGCCGTATTTATGCCATTCGATATAATTACTCAGTGATTATGTAAACATGGATATGTGGGCAAAAAAACGAAACGGCGCGAAAAGGCGTCGCAAAAAGCGCTGAATGAGAGCGCGGAAAGAAAAAAGTATGACCGAGAAAGAACGCAGGGAACTGAATGACGAACCGATTGAGAACATTGTACCCATTATCGAAAAAGAGAATGAGAACGATGGCGGAGAAGTAATCGGAAAAAAACTGACGGAACCTGCAAATGACGAAGAAGATAAAATCGTGGATATTAAGCCGATTGAACCGGGAAAGGAAACGATGAAAGAGGCGGTAAAGGAAACGGCAAAAGAGCCGGAAAAAGATACCGCAAAAGAGTCGGAAAAAGAAACCGCAGACGAAGCGGGGAAAGAATCCGCCGAAAAGAAGAGCGAAGTTAAGCTTTCCAAAGAAGAAAAGAAAGCAAAAAAAGCAGCGGACAAACTTGCACAAAAAGAGGCTGCGGCAAAAGAAAAAGAAAAGAATTTACGCCAAAAAGAAGCTCGCAGGGAAGAGAGAAAAAGATATAAATACATGACGCCCGAAGAGCAGAGAGAATATCGGCAGAGAAACCGCGAAAGAGACCGCAAAGAATTCTGGTCGGACATGAGAAGAGGTATTTTACAGCTTTTGATCTACTTCGGAATCTTTGTTTTGTCCATCGTATTCTGGGAACTGGTGTTAAGACTTCAGATGGGTGCGGGCATTTCAAAGCGGAATCTTTATTTCCTTCTGTTTGTACCGGCGCAGGCGCTTATCCTTGCGGCCATTAACGGTTTTGTGCCGAAGCAGGTCAGCAGATTTCTGTTCCCAATCACCATGTTGATTGTTGCCGTATTCTACGGAATCCAGATGGTATATTTCCGGATTTTCGGATCGCTTTTATCCGTTTCCATGCTCGGCATGGGCGGGGACGCGGTCGGAAACTTCTGGTGGGCGATGCAGGAAACCGTAATCAAGTCCATCGGACTGATTATTCTGCTCTTGTGTCCCGCCATTGCGGCACTGGTTCTCGGCCTTACCAAAAAGATTAAGGTAAATCCGTATCCCGTGCTGATTCATATTATGGCATTTTTAATCGCAATCGGCTTCTGGTTCGGCGCAGCCGAAGGACTTCGTTTCGGCGGTACGGGAAGACAGAGTGCCTATTACGCATATCATTCCAATATCAGTGATACGGATACCACGGCATCCAGACTCGGTGCCATGACAACGTCCATCATTGAGGCAGGATCCTATTATTTCGGCTTCGGAAAGAAGGAAGAAATGTCGACCATCGTTAAGGCAGACACTTCCGCGCTGGAGCTTACCAGCCAGCCGGATCCCGATGAGGAAATCCCCTCCGAACTTCCCAAAGAGGAAGAACCGGATTACGAAGTAAAACCGCATGTATTCGAAACCATCGATTTCGAAGAACTTGCAGAAAACGCAAACGATAACAGCATCCGTGACATGTATGAGTATTTCGGAGACAGAAAACCGACGAATACGAATCAGTACACCGGTCTGCTGGAAGGATACAATGTTATTTACATCTGCGGCGAAGGTTTCTGGACCTACGGTGTGCATGAAAAAGTAACGCCGACGCTTTACAAGATGATGAATAACGGCATCATTTTAAACAACTATTACAACAGTTTCCGTAACACCACAACCAACGGAGAGTACGCATTCGCAACCAGCTACTGGCCGGATGTGTCCCGTCAGGCGGACAGCGGACGGGATGTCGGAAGTATGCCGCAGTCCTCTACGAAGTATATGCCGACCGGCCTGGGACATGTATTTTCCAAGGCAGGCATGAAGACATTCGCTTTCCACAATTATTACGGAACGTACTACAGACGTAAGTTTTCCTGGCCGAATCTCGGACTTGAGAATCTGTATTTCATGAATGAGGGAATGTCATTCAGTACCAGCTGGCCCGCATCGGACAACGAAATGATGCAGCAGTCTCTGGAAAAATATATCGGGGAAGACCGTTTCTTTGCATATTACATGACTTTCAGTGGCCACGGTCCCTACAACGCCAACAATGTTATGTATCGTAAGAACATCGAAGAGGTGAAGAACCGTCTCGGTGAGGATGCAAACAAATACAACAGTGAAGCGCTGGGATATTTAGCCGGCGAGCTGGAATTGGAATACGGTATGGAATACCTGGTAAATACGCTGGAAGAAGCCGGACTTATGGATAAGACACTGATTGTTTTAACCGGCGATCATTATCCGTATTATCTGTCCGAGCAGGGAAGAACCTCCCTCGTGGGCAGACCGATTTCCGAGATGGACATTTATCATTCCACCTGCATCATGTATACTACCGGACTCGAAGAGAATATTTCCACAAACACTTACTGCTGTAACGTGGACATTCTTCCCACCGTACTGAATCTTCTCGGAATCGACTATGATTCCAGACTTTACATGGGAACGGATATTTTTTCCGACGGAATTCATAAAGCCGTGCTTTACGACAAGAGCTTTATTACCGAAAAGGTAACTTACAATGCAAAGACCGGACAGGTTGACTGGAAACTAAATCCCGAGAAGTACGATGTGGTGGATTTACAGGCATACTTAGACAATATGTCTGCCCTGATTGATTCCGAGTACTCCGCATCCGTAAACATCATAAAGACCAATTTCTTCCTGCATTTATGGCAGGATGCAAGGCTGATGCTTCCCGAAGAAGTGTCGCAGGAAATGATCCGGGAGAATACGGTCCGCGACCAGATGAATATTTTAAACGAAGAGGAAGCGAAACGCCTCGAAGAGTATCTTGCAAAGAAGGCGGCGGAAGAAGCTGCCAAGCAGGAACAACAGCAGCAGGAGAATCCGTAAAGAAATTCGAAAAGAAGCATACGAAAAACAGTTGCCGGGTGAACAAATCAGTTCACTCGGCACTTTTTTTATGGTATAATAATATGATTTCTTATATCCGGCTGCGGGAGAGCATGTATGGGAAAAAAGGCAAACGGAATGAAACAACAGAATATTCCGCTTTCGGTAATCGCAATCGCCATTGTTCTGGTGGTTATAACGATTGCCGTAAACATCCTTATTGTACGTGCGGCATCCTACAACATGACCCGGAATTATCTTCTTTCCCAGCTTGGAACCATCGTCATGGATGTCAGAACCGATGTGGCGAAAATGAAAGACAAAACGCAGCAGGTGTTCATAAATGCACCCGAATCACGGGATAAAAAAATAATCGGCGAATACCTGGCGTTATTAAAACAATCCAGTTTTGTTTACGATTTTTATTATCTGGACGCGAGCGGAACACTGCTTGACGAAGACGGATGCCGGATTAAGGACTCGCATGCTTTCAGTGAAGTACCGGGGATTCGAAGCAATCTGTACGAGGATGATTATTATTCTTACTGTACGTTCCTTGAAGCGCACGATGAAAATGTGCAGCAGGAAGGGGAAGATCCGAAGGCAGCCAAACAGGCATGTTTTGTCGGTGTAAAAAGAGTACGCTCCGCTGAAGATGCCATTGTCGGTTACTATATTGTCACCTCACAGATCAATAATCTGCTCGGCGAAGAATACTACGGAAACATCGATTCCGTCGGCAGCGGCTGTCTGGTGGATTCAAACGGTGAACTGTATGACTGTTCTCCGCGGTTTTTGGAAAAGTACGGAGAGAGGGATAATGTTTATGATGCGGTTTATTCATTATCCGACCGTAAAAAAGCAACCAACGACAAGCTTGTGAAAATGCGCCGTTTCCTGGACGTTAACAAAGAGTACGCTGTGTCCGTAAAGGGCAGCGACGGAAAGCAGGTTCAGTTAAAGGGCGTTGAAGTCAAAAACTGCAATAACCTTTTCATGATTGTTATTCTCGACAACGGCCTGATTGACAAACAGATGATGCCGATTATCATCACCTGTTTTATCGCAAGCGTTTTAATCTGTGCGATTATGTTCTTCATCATCATGCTGCAGATGATGGTGAACTACAAGAACATGATGCAGATTGAGCAGCTGGCATATACCGACGAAGTGACCGGCGGAGCGAATCTGAATTATTTTAAAATCAAGGCACCGGATTTAATCCATAACAATTCCGAGAATCATTATGTCATAGTCCGTCTCGATATCGCAAACTTCCGTTACATCAACGAAGCGTACGGACATACCGCGGCAGACGACGTTCTGCGTTTTGTGCAGGATAAATTCGCGGAAGTATTCTCCAAAAAGGAAATGATTGCGAGAATCAATTCCGACCAGTTCCTCTGTCTGGTTTTAAACGACAGTGAGATGGTGGAACGCGTCAGAATCTGCGAGAAGAAAATCAGCGATGCGGCAAAAGAGGTCGGCGTCAAATATCCGATCCGTATCAAGAAAGGTATTTACAAGATTCAGAAGGAAGACCGGAATCTTGATATCATGATTGACCATGCCAATGCGGCCAGAAAATCCTTAAAGGGTGACGAAAGCCGGCTGGAGGCCGTTTATTCCGACGAAATCATCAATGAGATGAAGAAAAACGACCGCATCGAATCCGAGATGCAGTCCGCACTGGTGAAAGGCGAATTCAAGGCATATCTGCAGCCGAAATGGGATATCTTTCAGGATAAAATCGTCGGCGCGGAAATTCTTTCCCGCTGGATCAAGGATGACGGAAGCTGCGTATATCCCTCCGATTACATTCCGATTTTTGAGCAGAACGGTTTCATTGAGAAACTGGATTTCTATATGCTGGAAGTTCTCTGTTCCAAGATTAAGGAATACAGGCAGAAGGGCGGGTACAACATTGTCCCGGTTTCCATCAACCAGTCGAGAATCCTGCTTTGCAACCCGGAGTATTTAAAGAACGTGGAACGTGTCATGACGAGGTATGACACATCCATTGACGATATTCAGATAGAAATCACGGAATCCGTATTCTTAACCGACCGCGAGAAGATGATTTCTCTCGTGGACGAGTTAAAGGAAATGGGACTGCAGCTTTGCATGGACGATTTCGGAAGCGGTTATTCCTCCCTTAACATATTAAAGGACATTCCGTTCGATGTCTTAAAGATTGACAAGGATTTCTTCTCCGAATCCAATACGTCCAAGGATACCAAGATCATCATGCGTCATATCGTGGAGATGGCACACAATTTGGGCATCAGCGTGGTTTGCGAGGGCGTGGAAACACGGGAACAGATTGAGGTTTTAAAAGAAATCGGCTGCAACAAGGTACAGGGATTCTATTACAGCAAACCGATTCCTTTTGAGGAATTTATGGAGAAGTATTTAAGGACGGATGTTTCAAAAAACGGTAATTCCGAAAAAGAAGAGAAGACCGAAAAGAGCGAATCATGAATGCACAGTTTGAAATGGATAGGCTGTTAAACGATCCGAACGTGAAGGGAAAAACACTCCTGCTGCATGCCTGTTGCGCACCCTGCAGCAGTTATGTACTGACCTACCTTCGTAGTACATTCCGGATTACGGTTTTATATTTTAATCCCAATATTACCGCCGAAGAGGAGTACCGGAAACGGGCAACGGAAGAAAAGCGCTTCATCGATGCACTGAATTCACAGCTCTCCGGCAAAGGAAACGGAGATATCACGAATCCCGGGACTGAAGATGAAGAAGCAGAGAATCCGGCTGCGGCGTACCGGATCGAATATGTAGACGGCAGATACGAACCGGCAGAATACATGGAAGCCGTAAAAGGATACGAAGACTGCCCGGAGAGGGGAGAACGCTGCACCATCTGTTTTCGCATGCGGCTTGGAGAAAGTGCAAAATATGCGTCCGAAAACGGATTTGATTATTTTGCCACAACCCTGACCTTAAGTCCCCTTAAAAATACGGACCTGTTAAATCAAATCGGTCTGAAAGAAGGAAAGAAGTACAAGGTTGCCTACCTTCCGTCGGATTTTAAGAAAAAGGGCGGGTATCAGCGCAGTATCGAACTTTCAAAAGAGTACGGTCTGTATCGTCAGGATTTTTGCGGCTGTGCCTTTTCGAAGGCCGAACGAATCCGTCAGAAAGCCGGACAAAATTGTCGGAAAGTCGAACAAAACAGTCAGAAAGCCGAACGTAACCGTCCGGAAAACGAAGTAACGAATTAACACCCGGTATCGCGGCAGGCGCGGAGGGTTTAATGCAATATTTGAAAAGAGGAACAAAACATGGAGAAATTACTTGATTTACTGAGCGCGGAGGTAGGCACCGCATTTGAGAAAGCCGGTTATGAGAAGGAACTCGGAAAAGTTGCCGTATCCAACCGTCCCGACCTTTGCGAATACCAGTGCAACGGCTCTCTTGCCGGTGCAAAAAAGTACAAAAAAGCGCCCCTTATGATTGCAAACGAAGTGGCGGAAGCCTTAAAGGAAAGCCGGGCGTTTGAAAAGATAGAGGTCTGCCCTCCCGGATTTTTAAATTTAAATCTTGACGGAGACTTCCTGAAGGAATTTTTAAACGAAATGTCCAAATCCGCGAAATTCGGACTGAATGAGCCGCAAAAGAAACTGAAAGTGATTGTGGATTACGGCGGACCCAACGTTGCAAAACCGCTTCACGTGGGACATTTACGTTCCGCAGTCATCGGCGAAAGCGTAAAGAGAATCATCCGCTATATGGGACACGAAGCCATCGGCGATATTCACCTCGGTGACTGGGGGCTTCAGATGGGCTTAATTATCGCGGAACTGAAACTTCGAAAGCCCGAACTTCCTTATTTTGACGAGAATTTTGAAGGCGAATACCCCGAAGAAGCACCGTTTACCATTGCAGAACTCGAAGAAATCTATCCGTTCGCCAGCAAAAAGAGCAAAGAGGATTCCGATGAAGGAAGGGCGTTCAAGGAAGAAGCCATGAACTGCACCTTTAAGCTGCAGTCCGGTGTTCGCGGTTACCGTGCAATCTGGAAGCATATTTTAAAGGTTTCCGTTACGGACTTAAAGCGCAATTACGATAATTTAAACGTCACCTTCGATTTATGGAAGGGTGAATCCGACGTGCATGATATTATCCCAGGCATGGTGGAATACATGAAGCAGGGCGGATATGCATATTTAAGCGACGGCGCACTGGTGGTGGATGTGAAGGAAGATACCGATACCAAGGAAATGCCTCCGTGTATGATTTTAAAATCGGACGGTGCAAGTCTGTACAACACGACGGACCTTGCCACCATTATGGATCGTATGAAGACGTATCATCCGGACCGTATGATTTATCTGACCGATAAGCGGCAGGAACTCTATTTTGAGCAGGTGTTCCGCTGCGCAAGAAAAACGAAACTCGTCGATGAGAATACGGATTTAATTCATATCGGTTTCGGTACCGTAAACGGGAAGGACGGACATGCGTTCAAAACCCGTGACGGCGGCGTACAGCGCCTGGAATACCTGATTCGCGACATCAATGAGCAGATGTATGCAAAGATTTCAGAAGGCCGTGAAATGAGCGAAGAGGAAGCAAAGGAGACGGCAAGACTGGTTGCCTTGGCCGCGATTAAGTACGGAGATTTGTCCAATCAGGCCTCCAAGGATTATATCTTTGATATCGACCGTTTCACTTCTTTCGAAGGCGATACGGGCCCGTATCTGCTTTATACGGTTGTAAGAATCAAGTCGATTCTGAAAAAATATGCCGAAGCAAACAAAACGGGCATGGATTTGGTTGACATAACATCAGGTTTACATAAATACACGAACGAAAGCGAAAAGAAGCTCTGTATGCAGCTTGCAACCTTCAATGCGATGATGGAAAGCGCCTATGACGAGCTCGCACCGCATAAAATCTGTGCATACCTTTACGATCTGGCGAATGCCTTCAACGCATTCTATCATGAAACCAAGATTCTTTCCGAAGAAGACGAAGAGAAGAAAATCGGATATTTAAGACTGTTAAAGTTTGTCCAGCTCGTTATGGAAAGCTGTATGGATGTGCTCGGCTTCTCCGCACCGGATAAAATGTAAAACTTTAAAAGAGGAGGAAGACTATACGAGGCGTGTAGTCGAATACGAAGATGAAGTTTATCGGAATCGAGAAACAGGCTTCCGGCAAATACATCAGCCGTTATAACCTGACATATGAAACCAATGACGGAAAGACCAAGGTGTACGAAATGATCAGCCGTGATCCGGATATTAAGGATTTTGAAGGGCTTCACGGAAAAGACCCCGCGGATGCCGTCGTTTTAATCATTCACAACGAAGATCGCAGCAAAGTACTGATTAACCGCGAATTCCGTCTGGCACCCGGTATGTGGGTTTATAATTTCCCGGCCGGACTGATTGATCCCGGCGAAACACCGAAAGAGGCCGCAGCACGCGAACTCTGGGAAGAAACGGGACTGCATCTGGACAGCGTGGACGATTTTATCCCCGCAAGTTACAGCGCTGTCGGTTTTTCCAACGAAAAGAACGTGGTCATTGTGGGAACCGCTTCCGGTGAGTTTGAAAAGAGTACCTCTTCCGTCGAAGAAATCGAAGCGGCCTGGTTTACCAAAGCGGAAATCAGGGAACTGTTGAAAACCGAAGTGTTCGCAGCAAGAACGCAGGCTTACTGCTATTTGTGGAGCAGGGAATAAAATGTCCGCCGCTGAAGAAAAAACAAATGTAATGCGCGTTCTGGCGCAGAAAAAAATCGCATATAAAAGCTATACCTATGAACCGGATGCAAGTAAGTCGGGAACCGAAATCGCGGCAATCCTTGGAGAGAGTGTGGACAGGGTATTTAAAACGCTGGTTACCCGCGGCAAATCCGGTGCTTATTATGTATTCGTTATTCCGGTGGCAAGGGAACTGGATTTAAAGAAGGCCGCGAAAACGGTATCCGAGAAATCCATCGATATGATTCCGCAAAAGGAACTTCTGCCCCTGACCGGATATGTTCACGGAGGCTGTTCTCCCATAGGAATGAAGAAATACTTTCCGACAACCGTTCACGAAACGGCGAAGGAATTCAATACGTTTTTCTTTTCCGGCGGCAAGGTCGGTTTCCAGGTGGAGGTAAGCCCGAAAGATCTTGAGAAAGTAATCCGCCTTCAATATGCGGATGTTTGCGTATGAGACTGATTCCGATTGACAATCTGGATGCCCCGGAACTTGCGCTTTACGCACATGCGTCTGAGGCGGAACTTTTGCATTACCATGAGCCCGGGGAAGGTGTTTTTATCGCAGAAACCGCCAATGTGGTTCTGCGGGCGCTGGAAGCCGGATATACCGTTGAGTCCGTGCTTGCGGAAGATAAAAGAATTGAAATCGAAGCGGGACCGGTGTTTGAAAAAATCCGCATGATCCAGGGAGAGGATGTGCTGAATTCGATTCCGGTATATGTTGCGCCCCTGGAGATTTTAAACCGGCTGACCGGATATAACCTCGTGCGGGGGTTGTGGGCGGTTATGAAAAGAAAACCCGTAATGCCGCTTGACGATTTTTTGAAAGATAAAAATCATATAGCGGTTTTATACGATGTGGTTAATCCTACAAATGTAGGCGCAATTATACGATCCGCCGCAGCACTCGGAATGGACGGGGTGATTTTGACAAAGCATTCTGTGAACCCGTTAACCAGAAGGTCCTCGAGAGTCAGCATGGGAACGGTATTTCAGATTCCATGGACAGTGACGGAGCTTGACGGGACACTCGCGGATGAACTGAAAAAACACGGCTTTGAGACGGTTGCCATGGCACTTACCGATAACAGCGTCGCACCCGATCATGATGCATTAAAAAAAGCCGCGAAACTGGCTGTTTTTCTCGGAACCGAAGGCGACGGACTTCCGAAGGAAGTCATCGCTGCCTGTGACCGGCGTGTGATGATTCCCATGTATCACGGGGTGGATTCTTTAAACGTTGCGGCCGCGAGCGCAGTGATTTTCTGGGAATTATTAAAGCAGAAAGGGAGGTAAACCATGACAGAAAAAGAAATCTGCGATTATATGAAAAAAGTATCCGGATTCATGGTTGTCAGCGTGGTAATCTGGTGTATTCTGATTGTTTATCAGCTTATTGCCGGAATCATCACCATTTTCTGGGGATACGGTGTGGGTACGTTACTCATCATGGTTTACAACATTATCACCGTAATCCGCTACATCATGAATATCAAAGTCATCAGAAGCTGCAGTAACCGCGATGAGGCGGCGGTCTGCGTCAGATATTTTGAAAATCAGATTCCGGTCTGCTGGCTGTTTATGTTTATAAATCTGATTTTCGGCGGAGTTCTCGGTTTCATCGGATGCCTGTACGATCTGATTCTGGCTTACCGGGTAAAAAAGAAAAAATATGAAATTCTCTGCGGAAACGAAGTACCGAACGGAGGAGAATTCCGGGAACTGAATTAGGGAAGAGGCGGTGCCGGCATTTGGCGGTACCGATTTTGGATAAAAGTGTAAAAGGGGAAAAACATGGACGAAATCACAAAAACCACAGAGCCGCAGGAATTTCCGGTTCCTGAGGCAGGAGAAACTATGGCTGCACCGGAAGTCGTGGCTGCACCCGCGGAGCCTGTCAGACTCAGCAGGAAGGAAAAGAAAGCCTTAAAAAAGGCAAAGAAGAAAGAGAAAAAACAGCAGAAGAAGACTGCAAAAAAAGAGCGTAGGAAACGCTGGAAGGAAACCAAGAAGGAAGACCGGAGGAAATTAAAAGAGCACTATAAGGATGCTCCCTGGTTTATCCGTATTCCGCGTCTTATGATCAGACCGCTTGTTAAGATTACTTTCTTTGCAACGCTTGGAATTACAGCCATTCTGCTTGTCGTGGGAATCTACTACGGAATCAGGGGAATCAGAATTCTCGATGCCCTGGATCATATGGAAGATGAGGTTGACAAAGAAGTAATTGAGGAAATGTCTCCCTATGATACCGAAGGCGCGGAAAGAATAGCAGCGTATCCTTCCGTGGACCCGGATGATACCTGGACTATTTGTATCTACATGATCGGAGCGGATTTGGAGGATTATGATGAAAACGATCTTTCCTTAACCACCGAGCTGCAGATTTCAAAAGAAAAAGCGGAAAGAAAACAGGCTTACACCGAAAGATATTTAAACAGGCTGGAAAAATACTCACTGGACTTAAACAATAACGGTCTGCCGTTACCGGAATTTCTGTATTATCCCGAAAAGCCGGTTGCGGGAAGAGAGTATCTGATGAATGAAACCGTTGTGACGAGTTATCCCGGATGCGCATCGACCGATATCATGGAGATGCTCTCAGCCGAACTGTCGGATAATATTACAATTGTAATACAAACCGGCGGTGCCACAAGATGGGAAAATACCTTTATCAATCCGAATAAAACACAGAGATTTGTAATTTCCAAGGACCGTTATTTTGAGGAAGTGGAAAATCTTCCTCTTCAGCGTGCAACCGATCCCGAAACCTTATCCGACTTCCTGCGTTTCTGTAAAAAGGATTATTCCGCGGATCACACCATGCTGGTTCTGTGGGATCACGGAAGCGGACCGTTCGGTTACGGTTCCGACAGCATTTACGGCGGCGGAGCCATGAGCATTAACGAGATTCGTCAGGCGCTCGGAAGCGTATACCGTCCGAACGATGAGAATCCGGCATTCGACATCATCGGCTTTGATGCCTGCTTAATGTCCAATCTGGAAGTGACGCATGAACTGGAAGGATTTGCTTCCTTCTATGCCCTGAGTGAAGAATCGGAACCCGGAGACGGATGGAACTATACTCCCGTATTGGAGAAGATGAGCGAGGATCCGACGCTGAGTCCTGCGGCAATCGCACAGCTGATTGCGGATTCCTATACCGATTATTATATGACGATTAATGCCAATGTCGGCTGGATTCGCGGTATGGACGATGTGACATTCGCCGTGATTGACGCAAAGAAGGCAAAAGAGCTCTACAACGCTTATACGGAGCTTACAAAGCAGCAGTTAAAGGATGCCGCAAAGGATATCAGTGTCCTGGCGGAAATCGGTCGCTGTTGCGAGAAATCCCCGCATGTTTCCGCCGACAGCTACAATGTCTTTAACCTTGTCGATCTCGGCTGCTATGCGGACCTTATGGTGGATACCTATCCGGAGGAAGCTTCGAAAATCGCAAACCTTCTTGATGAGGCGGTTTTATACCACAGACAGAACGGAAGCCTTGCCGATACGCAGGGAATGAGTGTATACATTCCCGGAAGCATCGATTCCTATTACGGTCTGCATTATTTCTTAAATTACGAGTACGACATCTGCAAGGACGATAATACCCGTGCACTGTATTTTTATAAAATGTCGGGCTGCTTAAACGACGAAATGATGGAATATGTTGCGAAGCTGACCGATGCAAAGCCTACCGTTCTCGATATTTCGCTTTTCAGTGCGTTCGAGAAAAAGAATCCGGTGATAGAAGAGAAGAGTTTTCATATTCCGGTTTCGGAAGAATTGCAGAAAATGATTCAGAATTACACCATGCAGCTTGCATCCTATGACGAAGATACGGGCGAAGTGGTTTACTACGGCGAAGACGAGTATTTGTATCTGGACGGAGAGGGTAATCTTTGCTGTGATTTTGAGGGAGAATGGGTTTATCTCGACGGGGAGCCGCTTGCAATTGAAATTACGTCAAACACGCTTTCATCCGTGGAATACCGATCCCATGTTCTTTATAACGGTTCCGATGCATATCTGATTTTCGCTTATAACCGCGATACCGAAGATTTTGACATCAAGGGAGTGCGTCTGTTCCCGTCCACCGATGACGAAATCAATTATCTTGTCAATGCAAAGAACAACATGGAACTTCAGCTGAAGGACAGCATTATTCCGGTTTATCCGGCGAATGACTGGAACGGAATGTCCTATGACAAACAGGGAAATAAAATCACCTACCGTTCCACCACGAAAATCGTTATGAAATCGCTGCCTGCCGGCTATTATCTGGCGATGGCGGATATTTCCGACCAGCGTGGTGACGTTTATAATTCCAAGGTTCTCGGATATACCGTTTCCGGCGGTAAAATTAAAAAATGTGAGATTGATCCGGACTTTGTCGCAACGGATTATTAAGTAAGGGTACAGTATGATTTGTTATTTTTCGGCAACAGGAAACTGCAGGCATGTGGCGAAGACTCTGGCCGCGGCACTCCAAGAAGAAGCGGTGTCCATCCTTGACATCCGGGATGAAATCAGCCTGTCAAAGGGGGAACATTTCGGCTTGGTGACTCCGACATATTTCTGGGAACTGCCGAAACCCGTAAGGGAATTTCTGGAAAAAATCGAGATTAACCAGACGGAAGATCATTATTCTTTTGTGATTGCAACATTCGGAACAACGCCGGGATGTACCGGAGAGGAAGCAAGAAGACTTCTTGCGGCAAAGGGGCTTTTACTGGATGCCGCATACAGCATCCGCATGCCGGATAACTGGACGGTCTGGTTTGATTTAAGTGATTCCGCCAAGGTTGCAAAACAGAACGAAAAAGCGGACCGGACCATTGAAAAAGTGCTGGAGAGGATCGGAAAGCAGGAGCAGGGGAATCACATGTTTTTAAGGACGCCGTATTTTACGAAGTATTTTACGGATGCGGCGTTTTCGAAGGCGAGAATGACAAAGAATCTGCATCTGGAGGAGAGTTGTATCGGCTGCGGAATCTGCGCAAAGAACTGTCCGGTTTCGGCGATTGAAATAAAAGACGGGAAAGCGGTATGGGTAAAAGAGCAGTGTGCATTGTGCTTCGGCTGTCTTCATCATTGCCCGAAATTCGCAATCCAGTACGGAAACAACGCGACGAAACGTCATGGACAATATGTACACGAATAAGAAACAAAAAAAGGAAGTCCGAACAGACTTCCTTTTTTGATAGCGAGAGGGGGATTCGAAC
>DLBG01000104.1 GCA_002494135.1 Lachnospiraceae bacterium UBA7027 | reverse complement strand
GTCAGCGGAATCATCTGTGTATCCTGCAGATATTTTAAAAGCGCACCTGCGGCAACACAGCCGGTCTCGTATTCGTCAATTCCCATTCCGATTAAGGAATTGACCTTAAAATGCCTAAGCAGCGTTTTTTTCGTCAGGTTCTCATCAAACTCGTAATCCGGAAGCGTAAACATTGCGATTCCCAAGCGGTTTTTAAGATCCACAATATCGAGTCCGCAGGAGAAGAAAAACTCGTTTGCAACGATTTCGGTCGGCATATACCGGCAGATTTCGTCAAACAGTTCCTTATTGCTCTCCGCTTCGGATAAATAATAATCACCGGTTGTAACATCGGCCACGGAAATCCCGATCCGGCGAAGTCCGTAATAAATGCACATGATGAAATTGTTCTTTGTTTCATCCATTGCATTTAAATCGGTATTTGTTCCGGGAGTCACGATACGTGTTACTTCACGTTTCACAAGCCCCTTGGCCAGTTTCGGATCTTCGGTCTGCTCGCAGATGGCGACCTTGTAGCCTTTCTGTACCAGACGGTTTAAATACGTATCGACCGCGTGAAAAGGCACGCCGCACATCGGCGCACGTTCTTCAAGGCCGCAGCTTTTTCCGGTCAGGGTAAGCTCCAGTTCCCTTGAAGTTAATACGGCATCGTCATAAAACATTTCATAGAAATCCCCGAGACGGTAAAAGAGAATACAATCACTGTATTCTTCCTTTGTCTCTAAGTATTTCACCATCATCGGCGTTAAGCCCGGTGTTTTGCTTGTCACTTTTTCGGTCTTTTCGGCCATCAGTCCACTCTTTCTCCGATATAGTAAAAGCCCTTGCATTCCTTAAGTTTTACATTGACAATCGTACCGATTAAGGATGCATCGCCCTTAAAATGAACCAGCGTATTATTGCTCATTCTTCCGGTCACGAGACTTACATCCTGTTCGTTTAATCCTTCCACCAGAACATCCGCAATCATGCCTTCCAGCATGGCGGTACGTTTTCTGGCGCATTCCTGGACGAGGGAAAGAACCTCATCAAACCAGACCTTGATATCTTCTTTGGCTACCTGATTCGGCATCACGGCCGCGGGAGTTCCGGTACGTTTCGAATAGATAAATGTAAAGGCGTTATCGAATTCCACCTTGCGAATGACATCGAGCGTGTCTTTAATATCTTCGTATGTTTCTCCGGGGAAACCGACAATGATATCCGTTGTAATCGCCATGTCGGGAATCTCACGGCGGATTTTTTTTGCAAGCTCCAGATAGGATTCCTTGGTATAATGGCGGTTCATTGCTTTTAAAATCTTTGTGGAACCGGACTGCAGCGGCAAATGCAGATGTCTGCAGATTTTTTTGGATTCTTTCATGCACGCAATTAAATCATCCGACAAATCCTTCGGATGCGATGTCATAAAACGAATTCTTTCCAGTCCGTCGATTTCCTCCACCATACGAAGCAGATCCGGAAAACTGATTTCCCTCTCCAGATTCTTTCCGTAGGAATTCACGTTCTGACCAAGCAGCATGACTTCCCGTACTCCGTCCGCGACGAGATTTTTAATCTCCTCCAAAATCTCTTCCGGCTCTCTGCTCCGTTCCCTGCCGCGTACGTAAGGAACGATGCAGTAGGTACAGAAATTATTACAGCCAAACATGATATTGACGCCGGATTTAAACGGATATTTGCGTACTACGGGTAAATCCTCGACGATTTTATCCGTCTTTTCCCAGACATCCACGATCGTGATGTCTCTTGTCATCATCTGTACGAATAATTCGGGAAATTTGTAAAGATTATGCGTTCCGAAAATCAAATCCACAAAGGAATAGGAATTCAGAATTTTATCCACTGCGGTTTCTTCCTGCATCATGCAGCCGCAGATTGCAATCTTCATATGCGGGTTTCTTTTCTTGTATCCGTGCAGGGTTCCGAGCCTTCCGTAAACTTTTTGGTTGGCATTGTCACGAACCGTACATGTGTTAAAAAGCACAAAATCCGCATCTTCGTTTTCGGTGATTTCATATCCGAGATTTGTTAAAATTCCCGTGATTTTCTCGGAATCCCTTGCGTTCATCTGACAGCCGAATGTGGTAACGCAGGCTGTCGGAGTACGCTTTAATTCGGTTTTTAAATCGTCAACAAACTGACGGCCTGCCTCGATAAAGGCAAGCTGTCGTTTTACTTCTTCCCGGTCGGTTTTTGTTTCGAATGTTTCCGGCATGCGGTAATATCTCTTGCTCCGGATAATCGCGGAGTTCTTTCTGTAATCTTTTTATTCGCGGATCTGTCCGTTTCCGCGGATTAAATACTTGTAACTTACAATCTGATTTAAGCCCATGGGTCCTCTTGCATGCAGTTTCTGCGTACTGATACCGATTTCCGCACCGAATCCGAACTCGAATCCGTCGGTGAAGCGTGTCGAAGCATTCACATAAACGCAGGCGGAATCAACACCCTGAAGGAACTTTTCCTGATTCTCGCGATTCTCGGAAATGATTGCATCGGAATGACCGGTATTATGTTCGTTAATCCATGCAATGGCTTCCCCGACATCCTTAACGGTCTTGACGGAAAGGATATAGTCTAAGAATTCCGCATAATAATCATCTTCTGTCGCATGCAAAGCTTCGGGTAAAATATTGCAGCTTTCGTCATCGCCTCTGAATTCCACTTCCTTCTCGGCAAGTTTCTTATAAACTTTGGGCAGAAATTCCCTTGCAATCGATTCATGAACAACCAAGGATTCCATCGCGTTGCAGACACCGATTCTCTGGGTTTTCGCATTGTAAATAATATCGACGGCCATATCCTGATCGGCGCTTTCGTCCACATAGATGTGGCAGTTTCCGGTACCGGTCTCGATTACGGGAATCGTGGAATTTTCCACAACTGCTTTGATTAATCCGGCACCTCCGCGGGGAATCAGAAGATCCACGTAATCCTTCATCTGCATGAAATTCTTTGTGGTTTCACGGTCCGTCGCTTCAATTAACTGAATGGCTTCCGGAGTGATTCCGCTTTCGATTAAACCTAAACGAATGCTCTTTACGATAGCCATGTTGGAATTGATGGCATCCTTGCCGCCCTTTAAAATCACGGCGCTTCCGGCTTTAAAGCAAAGCGCAAATGCGTCCGCCGTCACATTGGGACGGGATTCATAGATGATTCCGATGACACCCATGGGAACGGTGATTTTTTCGATTTCCAGACCGTTGGGACGCTTGGAATCGGATAACGTGATTCCGATGGGATCATCCAGATCGGCCACCTGACGGATCCCTTCCGCCATCCCCTCGATACGTTCCGGTGTCAGACGAAGGCGGTCCAAAAGACCCTGATGCATACCGTTTGCCACGCCGTTATCAAGGTCAACATTGTTGGCTTCGATAATTTCTTTGCTGTTATCAATCAGTTTCTGTGCGATATAACGCAGTGCCGCATTCTTTTCGCGTTCGTTTAATCCGGCAATCTCATACTTTGCGGACTTAGCACTTTTACATAATTCGATTAATTCCATTTTTCTACCTCTTTATCGCCATTCGGCTATTCTTTGCTTATTTAAACCACAATTATCAGATCGGCTTTTTTATCATGCTTTTCGCACGGAATCTTTCCGTCGACAAGCCATGTAAAATTCTCAGCCATGCATTCCTTCATGCAGGCACCGACGGTAAAATAATCCGTTTCCTTTGGGAGTCCGGAAAGGAAGGCATCGTAATAACCTTTTCCGTATCCGATTCTGTGACCCTCCCGGTCAAAGGAAAGTCCCGGGAGCAGGATTAAAACGTTTTTACAATCCGGTGTGAATTTTTTCCCCTGCATCGGTTCTCTGACTCCGAAATTCCCTGGCTTTAATTCTTCCGTGGAATCGACGGAAATAAACTCCATCGTATCAAAAGTTACCCGTGGATAGAAGATGCATGGGGCCTTGGATTTTTCTTCGGAATTCTTTGCTTCCTTTATCGCCTTGAACAAAGGATCCGTCGGAATCTCTCCGTCTTTGGAAGCATACAGTAAAACGTTTTCAATTCCTTTTTCACGGATCAGCAAAATCAGCGCTTTCTTAAGATTCCCGGCTGCTTCTTCAAACCGTTCCTTTTCGATTTCCCGTCTCCTGTCAAGACAGGCTTTGCGCAGCTTTGTCTTTTGCTCTTTCAGACTCTCAAGCGGATGAATGTCACCGTTTTTTTCCACGATGGACACATTGGACAACTGTCCTTTTACGGATGCGCGAATTGCGCTTAAATACTCGGCTCTTAGCAGTCCCTGTTCCTTTAACTCATCCTCTGTAAGCGGTCTGGTCTGGGAAAGATGATATAATTCGTTAATTCTTTTTATGGTTTCGTCTGACATATTTCTTTTCCCGAAAGCTCTTCGTTTCAGTGCTCTCCTTCAATTTCCTCCATAATCCGGATTAAATTGAAATTCTCGTCTCTGTGCTGTTTGAAATGCGTACCGAAATGTCTGCCGTCCATAATTCTGTGTAAAATACGGATATCGGACGAATTCGCAATAATCATGTCGGCGCCTGCCGTTGTTGCGATTTTCGCAGCAAGCAGTTTCGTATTCATGCCGCCCGTTCCGACATTGCTGCCGGTGTCTCCGGTACCCATATGCATGATTTCGTCGGTAATCGAATCCACGGTATCAATGAATTCCGCATTCGGATTTGTACGCGGGTTGTCGGTATAAAGACCGTCAATGTCGGACAGAAGAATCAGAAGATCGGCCTGAATTAAGGAGGCTACGATTGCGGACAACGTATCGTTGTCACCGAACTTGATTTCAAAGGTGGAAATCGTATCGTTCTCGTTAACGACGGGAATTACACCGAGTTCCAAAAGTGTAGCCAGGGTATTCTTCGCATTTCTGCGGCTCACTGGATTGGTTACGACATCCTTGGTCAAAAGAACCTGGGCTGCCACCTGGTTGTATTCCGCAAAAATTTTCTGATAAACCATCATCAGTCTGCTTTGTCCGATTGCGGCACAGGCCTGTTTTAATTCAATGGACTCGTTCGGATTTCCTACATGAACCGCATTCTTTCCGACACTGATGGCACCGGATGTAACCAGCACCACTTCTTTTCCGCTGTTCCGGATGTTGCACAGTTCCCTTACCAGCACTTCCATTTTGTTTAAATCCAACTTTCCGGTTTCGGGATGCTGTAAGGAGGAAGATCCGATTTTTACCACGATTCTCTGCTTTGTGAGAATCTCCCGGCGAATCGGCAGATCCAGCTCATGCTCGTAAATCTCGTGTTCGAAATGTGTTTCCATTACATTGCCTTCTTTCTGTATTTACCGTTAAATCTGTCAAATCTGTTCCTGCGGTCCGTTGTAAACGAGACACAGCATCGTGATATCATCAAACTGCTCCGCTTCACCAACGAATTCATCAATGGATGAGCGAATTTTGGGAAGCAGATTCTTCGGGCTTTTACCCTTATTCTCGTTCATTGCTGTAATCAGACGATCCATTCCGTAAAGTTCGTTCTCAAGACTCGTTGCCTCCGGCACACCGTCGGTATAGACGAAAATGGCTCCGCCCTTTTCCAGCTGCATTTCGTAATCTTTGTATTTCATGCCCTCCATGGCACCGATAACAAGTCCGTGCTTGTCCTTAAAGACTTCGTAATCACCGTCTTTGGTGCGGATTACCGGGAATTCATGACCTGCGTTTGCTGCCGTGATTTTACCGGTTGAAATCTCGAGAATTGCCATCCAGACCGTAACAAACATATCTTCATCGTTGTTCTCACAGATTGTGTCGTTCGTCAGTCTTAAGATTTCCGCCGGGCTCAGTCCCTGAAGCGCAAAGTTCTTAATAACGATTTTGGACATCATCATAAACAGAGCCGCGGGAACACCCTTACCGGAAACGTCCGCCATAACAAGTCCCAGGTGATTCTCGTCGATTAAGAAGAAATCATAGAAATCGCCGCCGAC
>DLBG01000016.1 GCA_002494135.1 Lachnospiraceae bacterium UBA7027 | reverse complement strand
GCAAAGGCTGGTATCCAGCAGGAAATTCGTAAAAGAGAACACTACGAAAAGCCTTCTGTAAAGCGCAAGAAAAAGAGCGAAGCAGCAAGAAAGCGTAAATACAACAACTAATGATAATCTAAGCCACACATCGCGTGTGGCTTATTTTATGTCTTTATCATTTTAAAAAAATACTTTATAATAGTATGGTCGCAATTGTAACAGGGGGACAGCCGTATGAAAACAATCATCCGCCTGATTCTGAAAGCAGTCAGGGCCGTTTTAAAGGAAGCATTCAAACCGAAGAGGATTATAAATGCATGTCTTGCCATGCTTGTAATTACCTTTCTGACCGTAAATTATTTTGACATTCATCGCTTCGTTGTAAGAGAAAAAACCATCCGGACGAAGAAGTTAAAGAGAGGCAAACAGGTAAAATTCCTGCTTCTTGCGGATCTTCATTCCGCCCGCTTCGGTCGCGACAATAAGAAACTTTTAAAGAAAATCTACGACATCGATCCCGACTATGTCATCGTGGCCGGAGATATGATGACGGCAAGAAGCCACCGCGACAACAAAGAGGCAATTGCCTTTATGAATGCGCTGACAAAGAATTACAAGGTATATTACGGCCTCGGAAATCATGAATACCGCGCGAGACTCTATCCGGAAACCTACGGAGACATGTATAAAGAGTATTTTGATGCGATTGCATCGAGAAATCTTACCGTTCTGGATAGCGAATCCGTGACGGTCGGCGATTTTGAAATCACCGGACTTACCGTTGAGTGCAAATACTACAAACGCCTTTCCTTCGAGCCGATGAAGAAGGATTACGTGAAACATACCGTAGGAGAAGCCGACCCGGATAAATTCAGCATTCTTATCGCACACAATCCCGAATACGGTGATGCGTACTTTGATTACGGAGCGGATCTGTTTGTTTCCGGTCATTTGCACGGCGGCATTATCCGTCTGCCCCGCATCGGAGGAGTGGCTTCCCCTTCGTTTAAACTTTTCCCGAAATACAGCGGCGGCCTGTATGAAAAGAACGGCCGTTACGGCTATGTTTCCTGCGGCCTCGGTACCCACACCGTACCCGTTCGTTTCAACAATCCCGGTGAAATCACCGTGATTACGGTGGAAGGGGAATAAAATCGCCGCAAAGGAGAATTCATGGCAATACCCGTCAAACTGGAAGTATTTGAAGGCCCCCTGGACCTTTTGCTTCACCTGATAGAAAAGAATAAAGTGGATATTTACGATATTCCGATCAGTCTCATTACCGAGCAGTATCTCGAATACGTGCAGAATATGCCGAAAGAAGACTTAAACGTCGTTTCCGAGTTCCTGGTTATGGCAGCAACGCTTCTTGACATTAAGTGTAAAATGCTTCTGCCCAAACAGGAGACGGAAGAGGGCGAGGAAGAAATCGATCCCAGAGCCGAACTCGTACAGAAACTGTTAGAGTATAAAATGTACAAATACATGTCTTTAGAGCTTAAGGACATGCAGATGGAAAGCGAACGGTATCTGTACAAAAAGCCCACGATTCCGAAGAAAGTACAGTCTTACAAGGCGCCTCTCGATTACGAGGCTTTAGTCGGTGACAGCACGCTGCAGGCGCTGAACGATCTGTTCCTAGTCATCATGAAACGTAACGAGGAAAAGATTGACCCGATTCGTTCCGGTTTCGGTAAAATCGTCAAAGAGGAAGTCGACCTGGACAAGAAACAGCTCGAGGTCTGCGCCTACATCGAAGCGCATAAGAAATGCATGTTTACCGAGCTTTTGTCCGAGCAGAAGAATAAAATGGACACCATCGTGACCTTTTTAATTATTCTGGAACTGATCAAGGTCGGAAGTATCGGCATTAAACAGGATGAAACCTTCTCGGACATTGAAATCACGTACGAGAAGCCTTTCGTAAAAATCGAGCTGCAGTAGTGGCTTTTCGGTCAGGCGGCGGAAACGTCGGCGAAAGCCGAAGATTCAGAACAAAGATCCGGAGTGAAACAAATCATGGAAAATAAGAAAATTCAGGCTTCCATCGAGGCCATTCTTTTTGCAAAAGGAGAGTCCGTGGAAGTGAAGGATTTAATCACGGCACTGGAGTGCGAAGAAGAGGAAATCAGGGAAGCCATCGACCATTTAAAAACGATGTACGCCAAATCCGACCGCGGTATTCAGCTGGTGGAACTCGAAGATGCCATCCAGCTTCGCACGAAAGAAGAATTTTACGATGCCTTAATCAAAATCACCACGGTTCCGAGAAAGCAGACCTTAACGGATGCGGCCCTGGAAACCTTATCCATCGTGGCATATAAGCAGCCGGTCACCAGACTTGACGTGGAGAAAATCCGCGGCGTCAATTCCGACTCGCCCTTAAACAAACTTTTGGAGTACGGTCTTATTCAGGAAGTCGGCCGCCTTGATGCGCCGGGAAGACCGCTTCTTTTCGGTACGACGGAGCAGTTCTTACGGTCCTTCGGCGTCAAATCCATCGACGATCTGCCGCAGATGAGCCCGGATGTACTCGAAGACTTCAAAGCGCAGGCCGAGAAGGAAATCCAGATAAAACTGGATATTTGATTTTAAAATATATGATTCTGATAAAAAAATGGGGGAAACGTAAAATTCTCCTATTTTTTTTATTCCCGTTGTGATATAGTTTACTTTGAGTGTATGTGGGTCTGATGCTATTTTTAACGCATATATTCCATAAACCGTAATAATTTTTTAAATATATATGGAGGTTTTCAAAATGAGTACTGTTTCTACTAGTGCAGCGAGATCGAGAATCGAAGCGTTGCTCGATCCAAACAGTTTCGTTGAAATCGGCGGACTCATTTCTGCCAGAGCAACCGATTTTAATCTGAAACAGATTGATACTCCGTCTGACGGTGTTATTACCGGCTACGGCGTAATCAATGACAACCTGGTTTACGTTTACAGCCAGGATGCTTCCGTATTGGGCGGAACCGTAGGCGAAATGCACGCGCGTAAAATTGCCAATCTTTACGACATGGCAATGAAGATGGGTGCTCCCGTCATCGGTCTGATTGATTCCGCAGGTTTAAGACTGCAGGAAGCAATGGACGCCTTAAACGGATTCGGTGAGATTTATTTAAAGCAGAGCCTGGCATCCGGTGTCATCCCTCAGATTACCGCAATCTTCGGTAACTGCGGCGGCGGACTTGCCATTCTTCCCGCAATTGCAGACTTCACCTTTATGGAAGAGAAGAATGCACATCTTTTCGTAAATTCTCCCAATGCACTGGAAGGAAACAGCAAGGAAAAATGTGATACATCCGATGCGAAGTTCCAGTCCGAGGAGAGCGGTATTGCTGATTTTGTAGGCGATGAGGCAACAATTTTTGCACAGATCCGCGAACTCGTATCCTTCCTTCCCGCAAACAACGAAGAAGAAGCGGAAGAAGCGGTTACGAACGATTCCTTAAACCGTGCATGTGCGAACATCGAAGCAGGTTATAAGGATGCCGCACTTGCATTCGGCGAAATCGCTGACGACAACGTGTTCTTAGAAGTTAAAGCCGGCTATGGCAAAGAAATGGTAGTCGGATTCATCAAATTAAACGGCTTAACCGTAGGCTGTGTCGGAAACCGTTCCGTTATTTACGATGCGGAAGGCAAGGAAGCGGAGAAGTTTGACGAAGTTCTTTCCGTAAACGGTTCCGTGAAGGCTGCAGAGTTCATTAACTTCTGCGACGCATTCTCCATCCCCGTTCTTTCCCTTACCAACGTGAAGGGTTACAAGGCATGCAAATGTGCGGAGAAGAGAATCGCAAGAGCCGTATCCAAGTTAACTTACGCATTTGCAAATGCTTCCGTTCCCAAGGTAAACGTAATCCTTAAAGAAGCATACGGCAGTGCTTATGTATCCATGAACAGCAAGGCCATCGGATGTGATGTTACCTTCGCATGGGAAGATGCAAGCATCGGAACCATGGATGCGAAAATTGCCGCAAAGATCATGTATGACGGAGAAGGCGCAGACGTAATCGGCAAGAAGGCAGCCGAGTACGCAGAACTTCAGGACTCCGCATTAAGTGCTGCAAAGAGAGGATATGTGGATTACATCATCACTCCCGCAGACACCAGAAAGTATGTCATCGGCGCGTTCGAAATGCTTTACTCCAAGCGTGAAGACCGTCCGGCAAAGAAACACGGCACTGTATAAAAGAAAGGCGGAATACACATGAAAAAACAGATCACATTTCTGTGCTGTGTATTATGTGTGGTTTCTCTTTTCGCCGGATGCTCCAAAAAGGAAGATACCATCCCTGCAATCGACAGAGAGCAGATTGAAAGCAACATTCAGGTCATAGTTGACCAGATTGTATGCGATCTTCCGGATAATGAAGGCGAGGAACCTCAGTATTATGATAATTCCTACTATGAAACCGAACTTGCGTTAAACCGTAAGGAATGGGCGGCAAAGCAGGAATTGCTCGAAACGCAGCACGAACTTAATTTTAAAAGCCAGAAAGTTTACTCCGCGGCCGTTGAGTCTTACTTAAAAGGCAGGGAAGACAGCGGAAAGGCATTTGCCATTGACTATGACACCTTAAAAATCGGTTACGGTAAAGAAGGTGGCTATGAAGTTACGGTGGATTTAAAATGTCCGTCCCGCGATATGGAAATGGCACTTTCCTATAACACGGAAATGCAGATTACCAATGCGGCATTCAACGTACAGTATTCCATCGCAGAGAACCTTCAGAAAGCGGGAATGAATACGTTACTCGGTATGGGAACCGTATTCTGCATCCTGATTCTGATTTCCTTAATTATTTCCTTATTCGGACTTATTCCGAAGCTGGAAGCCGCAAAGAAGGAAAAAGCAAAGACAGTCGAAACCCCGGCAGCACCCGCACCGGTTGCAGCACCTGCCGTGGCAGAAGAAGAGGACTTAAGCGATGACCTTGAACTTGTGGCAGTAATCGCAGCAGCGATTGCCGCATATGAAGGAAGCGAAGATGCATCCGGTTATGTGGTAAGAAGCATACGTAAATCGAAGAAATGGCTGAATGCCTAGTATTTTAGGAGGATAATAAAATGAAGAATTATACCATTACCGTAAACGGAAACGTATATGATGTAGTAGTTGAAGAAGGCGCCGGAAGCGGAGCAGGCGTAGCAGCAGCTCCCGTAAAGAAAGCAGCTCCCGTAGCAGCAGCCAGCGCAGCAGCACCCAAGAAGGCTTCCGCAGGTGCAGGCAGCATCCGTGTTGAAGCAGGTGCTGCAGGAAAGGTTGTAAAAATCGAAGCAAACGTAGGCACCGCTGTTAAGAAGGGTGATTCCGTTGTAATCATCGAGTCCATGAAGATGGAAATCCCTGTTGTTGCTCCCGAAGACGGTACCGTAGCAAGCATTGACTGCGCACCCGGAGATGCAATCGAAGCAGGCGCATTACTTGCAACTTTGAACTAATTCAGACGAAGCAGATTTTATGGCCGCTTGGTCATAAAAGGATATTAATCTAGGAGGAATAATAACAATGAGTTATGTTATTGATACATTAGATAATCTGCTTCATCAGACCGCTTTCTTTAACCTGACCGTCGGAAACTATGTAATGATTGCCGTTGCATGCGTTTTCCTCTATCTGGCGATTAAGAAAGAGTACGAGCCCCTTTTATTGGTACCGATTGCATTCGGTATGCTGCTCGTTAATATCTATCCCGATAT
>DLBG01000114.1 GCA_002494135.1 Lachnospiraceae bacterium UBA7027 | reverse complement strand
TATTACGATTACTACCAGCCCGAAGCTTATGTGCCTTCTTCGGATACCTACATTGCCAAGGATTCGTCCGTGAACGATGAGATTGACAAGCTTCGTCTTTCCGCTACGGCTTCCTTGACAGAGCGAAGGGACGTGATTATTGTTTCCTCGGTTTCCTGTATCTACGGTCTGGGCAGCCCCGACGATTACATGGGAATGGTACTTTCCCTGCGTCCCGGCATGACAAAGGACAGAGATGATGTGGTCCGCGGCCTGGTGGCCATGCAGTATGACCGCAACGACATGGATTTAAACCGCGGGTGTTTCCGCATTCACGGAGACACGCTCGAGATTGCGCCGGCGGAAAACAACAAAATTATCTACCGGGTGGAATTCTTCGGAGATGAGATCGACCGGATTTCCGAGCTGGATCCCGTAACCGGAAAGGTGAATGCGGTGCTTTCGCATGTGGCGATTTTTCCCGCGTCCCATTATGTAATCGGAGCGGATAAAATGGCCGCAGCCTGCGATGAGATTGAAAAGGAATGCAAAGAACGCGTGCAGTTCTTTAAGTCCGAAGACAAACTGTTGGAGGCACAGAGAATTGCGGAGCGGACAAACTTTGATGTGGAGATGCTTCGCGAGACCGGTTTCTGTTCCGGTATCGAGAATTATTCCAGAATCTTAAGCGGCAAGAAACCCGGGGAACCGCCCGGATGCCTTCTGGATTTCTTCAAAGACGATTTTCTGATGATTATCGACGAGTCACATATGACGATTCCGCAGATCGGCGGGATGTACCACGGAGACCAGGCCAGAAAGAAAACACTGGTGGAATACGGATTCCGTCTTCCTTCGGCACTGGATAACCGGCCGTTATCCTTCGATGAATTCGAGGATCATATCGATCAGATTCTCTGCGTATCCGCCACTCCGGCCGAGTACGAGAAAAAGCATGAGATTTTAAGAGCCGAGCAGGTCATTCGTCCGACCGGTCTTCTGGACCCCGAGGTGGACGTGCGCCCCATTGAAGGGCAGATTGACGACCTTGTCGGCGAAATCCGCAAAGAAACCGATAAAGGCAACAAGGTACTGATTACCACCCTGACCAAAAGGATGGCGGAAGATTTGACGGATTATCTGAAAAACGTGGAAATCCGCGTCAAGTATCTGCATTCCGATATCGACACCCTGGAGCGTGCCGAGATTATCCGTGATTTAAGACTGGATAAATTCGATGTGCTTGTAGGCATCAATCTTTTGAGGGAAGGTCTGGACATTCCGGAAATCAGTCTTGTGGCAATTCTCGATGCGGACAAGGAAGGATTCTTACGAAGCGAGACGTCCCTGATTCAGACCATCGGACGTGCGGCAAGAAATGCGGAAGGCCGTGTGATCATGTATGCCGATACGGTGACCGATTCCATGCGCGCCGCAATCGAAGAGACCAACCGTCGTCGTAGTATCCAGATGAAATACAACGAAGAAAACGGCATTACACCGACCACCATTAAAAAGGCGGTTCGCGATTTGATCAGTATCTCGAAGAAAGTGGCTTCGGATGAGAAGAAGTTTGAAAAAGATCCCGAATCCATGAGCAATGCCGAACTTGAGAAGATGATGGCCAATTTGGAAAAGGCTATGAGAAAGGCGGCTGCACAGCTTGATTTTGAAACGGCAGCCGAGTTAAGAGACCGAATGATAGAGGTGAAAAAATGCATCCGGACGAAGTGAAGATGCTCCCCAAGGGGGAGCTGATCCGCCTGCGCGGTGCCAAAGAGAATAACTTACAAAATATCAGCGTGGATATTCCGAGAAATCGTTTTGTGGTATTCACGGGACTTTCCGGCTCCGGAAAATCGTCGCTCGCTTTCGATACCATTTATGCGGAAGGGCAGCGTCGTTACATGGAGTCGCTTTCTTCTTACGCCCGTCAGTTCCTCGGGCAGATGGAGAAACCGGATGTGGAGCGAATTGACGGACTTTCGCCCGCCATCAGCATCGATCAGAAATCCACGAACCGGAATCCCCGTTCCACGGTGGGTACCGTAACGGAGATTTATGATTATTTCCGGCTTTTGTATGCAAGAATCGGGGTGCCCCACTGTCCGCAGTGCGGAAAGGAAATCCGCAGACAGACCGTGGATGAAATGGCAGACCAGATTATGAGATTAAAAGAGGGTACGAAAATCCAGCTGCTTGCACCGGTTGTCCGCGGCAAGAAGGGGGAGCATGCCAAAATTCTGGAGCGTGCCGGAAAGAACGGATACGTACGTGCCCGTATCGACGGAAATCTGTATGAGCTGACGGAAGAGATTAAACTCGACAAAAACATCAAGCACAACATCGATATCGTGGTGGACCGTCTCGTCATCAAACCGGAGATTCTGATGCGTTTGTCGTCTTCCATCGAAAACGTTCTGGAGATTGCGGAAGGCCTTATGACGGTGGATGTCATCGGCGGGGAAGAACTGCATTTTTCCAGAAGCTTCTCCTGTCCGGACTGCGGCGTTTCCATCGAAGAGATTGAACCGAGGAGTTTCTCCTTCAACAATCCGTTCGGAGCCTGCCCTGTCTGTGCCGGTATCGGTTATTCCATGGAATTTGATGCACAGCTGATGATTCCGGACACGGGTCTTTCCTTAAACGAAGGAGCCATTCAGGCACCGGGATGGGCATCGAGCAAGGATACCGGAAGTTTTACCCATGCCCTTTTGGAGGCCATGGCGAAACATTTTAAATTTTCGCTGGATACCCCGTTTGAAAAACTGTCCGACAAAGTAAAAGACATCCTGATAAACGGTACCGAAGAAAGCGTGGATGTGCACTATATCGGTCAGAGAGGCCGGGGCGTTTATCCCACGGCTTTTGAGGGACTGATCCGCAACGAGGAACGCAGATACCGTGAAACCTTCTCCGAGACCATGAAGCAGGAATACGAGAAATTCATGAATATCACACCCTGCAGCGCCTGCAGAGGCATGCGTCTGAAACCGACTTCCCTTGCGGTTACCGTGGCGGGAAAGAATATTTATGAGATTACGAATTATTCCGTAACGGATCTTCTGACATATCTGAATAACCTCTCCTTAAGTGAAAGGGAGCAGCTTATCGGCGGAAGGGTGTTAAAAGAAATCATTGCCAGAGTCGGTTTCTTACAGGAAGTCGGACTGGATTATTTAACGCTTGCCCGGGCAACCTCATCGCTTTCCGGCGGCGAGGCGCAGAGAATCCGTCTGGCGACACAGATCGGTTCCGGTCTGGTCGGTGTCTGCTACATTCTTGATGAGCCCAGTATCGGCCTTCATCAGAGAGATAACGACAAGCTTTTAAATGCGCTGAAAAATTTAAGGGACCTCGGAAATACATTAATCGTTGTGGAACATGACGAGGATACCATGTATGCCGCGGATTACATCGTTGACATCGGGCCCGGTGCAGGTTCGGAGGGCGGATGCGTAACGGCTCTCGGTACGGCAGAGGATATCATGAAGGTTCCGGAGTCCGTAACCGGACAGTACTTAAGCGGAAAGAAGTTTATTCCCGTTCCCGAAGTAAGAAAGAAGCCGACCGGATTTTTGGAAATCAGGGGCGCGGCCGAGAATAATCTAAAGAATATCGATGTGAAAATCCCGCTGGGTATTTTTACCTGCGTCACCGGTGTTTCCGGTTCGGGAAAGAGTTCTCTGATTAACGAAATTCTTTACAAGAGTCTTGCCAAGAAATTAAACCGGGCCATCACGATTCCCGGGAAGCATAAATCCATCAAAGGTGTGGAGAAACTCGACAAGGTCATCGACATCGACCAGTCGCCCATCGGAAGGACACCCAGATCCAACCCGGCCACTTATACCGGCATGTTTGATATCATCCGCGATTTGTTTGCCAACACCTCCGATGCCAAGGCCAAGGGCTTTGCCAAGGGACGTTTCAGCTTTAATGTAAAGGGCGGACGCTGTGAAGCCTGCCAGGGAGACGGAATTATCAAGATTGAAATGCATTTCCTTCCGGATGTCTATGTTCCCTGCGAAGTCTGCAAGGGCAAACGCTATAACCGCGAAACCCTGGATGTGAAATACAAGGGAAAGAATATTTCGGATGTTTTGAACATGACGGTTGAAGAGGCACTGCCGTTTTTTGAAAATGTGCCTTCCATCCGGAATAAAATCCAGACGCTTTACGATGTGGGCTTAACCTATATTAAGCTCGGGCAGCCGTCCACCACGTTATCCGGCGGCGAGGCACAGCGTATCAAACTGGCTACCGAGCTTTCGAAGCGCAGTACCGGAAAGACCATCTATATTCTGGACGAACCGACCACGGGACTTCATTTTGCGGACGTTCACAAACTGGTGGACATTCTCAAACGTTTAACCGACGGCGGCAATACGGTTGTTGTCATCGAACATAACCTGGACGTTATCAAGACCGCGGACTATATCATCGATATGGGTCCGGAGGGCGGCGATAAGGGCGGAACGGTTATTGCGACCGGAACTCCCGAGGAAATCGCGAAGGTAAAAGAATCCTACACGGGACAGTATGTCGCAAAGATTCTGAAAAAGCATTCCGGGACGGCGGCGAAAAAGGGTCGTGTGAAAAAATGAAAATCCCCCTTGAAGGAAACGCACAGACAGTGTAAAATAATAAACCCGAGCGTATTGCGCGGGTTTATTTAAGAAAGGGTTTTGAAATGCAGTTTACGGATATCGGAATCGATTTGGGTACCGCCTCCGTCCTCGTATATGTCAGAGGAAAGGGCGTTGTATTAAAAGAACCGTCGGTTGTGGCTTACGACGTGGATACAAAGAAAATCAAGGCAATCGGAGAGGATGCCAGACTCATGCTCGGCCGTACTCCCGGAAATATCGTAGCGGTTCGTCCTCTTCGGAAAGGTGTTATTTCCAACTACACCGTAACAGAGAAGATGATGAAATATTTTATCCAGAAAGCGCTGGGTAAGAAGACCTTCCGCAAACCCAGAATTTCCGTCTGTGTACCTTCCCGTGTTACGGAAGTGGAACGCAAGGCGGTAGAGGACGCAACCTATCAGGCAGGCGCAAGAGAGGTTTCCATCATCGAAGAGCCCATTGCGGCAGCCATCGGTGCGGGAATTGACATCGGCAAGCCCTGCGGAAACATGATTGTGGACATCGGCGGCGGAACCACCGATATCGCGGTTATTTCACTCGGCGGAACCGTGGTCAGCGACTCCCTTCCCATCGCGGGAGACGATTTTGACGAAGCCATCGTCCGCTACATGAAGAAGAATCACAACTTAATGATTGGTGAGCGTACCGCGGAAGATATCAAGATTAAAATCGGCGCGGCATACAAGCTTCCCGAAGTCAACCATATGGACGTAAGAGGACTCAACATCTTAACCGGTCTTCCGAACTCCGTAACCGTATCCAGCGAGGAAATCGAGGATGCCCTTCGTGAAACGACATCCAAAATCGTCGAAGCCATCCACGGTGTTTTGGAGCACACTCCTCCCGAACTGGCAGCGGATATTGCGGACAGAGGAATCGTTCTTACCGGCGGCGGCAGCATGCTGCGCGGACTGGAAGAACTCATCGAGTCCAGAACCGGAATCAACACCATGACGGCCGAGGAACCCATGACCTGCGTGGCAATCGGTACCGGCAAATACGTGGAATTCCTTGCAGAAAGCAATACGGAACCTTAAGGATGAAATATAAAGGTTATGTCGAATATTACACCTACCGCAATCCCGAGAACGGGTACGGCATTTTCAATTTCGTCTGTGACGAACTTGAGGACGGTGAAATCAAATGCGTCGGTATTACGGCGGGGATTGATCCGGGTGATTTAGTGGAATTGGAGGGCGAAATGGTAATGCATCCGACTTACGGGATGCAGATCAAAGTGTCCTCTTTTCTTGTTTTGCCCCCGGAAGACAAATTAAGCACGGAGCGGTACCTGGCTTCGGGCGCGATAAAGGGCGTCGGGGCGGCGCTGGCTTCGAGAATTGTTAAGAAGTTTGGAAACGACACCTTCCGGATTATGGAAGAGGAGCCTGAAAGACTGGCCGAAATCAAAGGCATTTCCGAACGCATGGCTCGTGAAATCGGCGTGCAGATTCTGGAAAAAAGAGAACTGCGCGAGGCAATGATTTATTTATCCACCCTCGGAATTTCAAATTCCGTGGCTCTTCGCATCTATGAACGCTACAAAGCGGATCTTTATCAGATTATGAAAGAGAATCCCTACCGACTGGCAGAGGACATTCGCGGAATCGGTTTTAAAACCGCGGATGAAATCGGTGCAAAAGCGGGAATCTCCCTCTCATCCCTGAAACGAATCCGGGGAGGAATCCTCCACTGTTTAAAAGAAGCTCTCACGGAAGGCCATACCTATGCGGACAAAGAGGATCTTCTGTCGGATGCGGCAACCCTGCTTTCGCTGAACCGGGAGTCCGTTTCGGAAGAAATCGTTCCGATGATGATGGACGGCCTAATTGTCATAAAGGACGGGGAAAGAGTTTTCTTAAAATCCGTCTATCTGGCGGAGCTTCAGGCGGCGGGAAGATTAAGGGATCTAAAGGAAGCCTTCTCGGACAGACCGTTAAACGGTCCGGAAAAGGCAAAGGTCCTTGCCGTTGTGGAGGAAATAAAGGAAGAAGGCACCGTACTCGATGAGGTACAGACCGAGGCAGTGCTTGAAGCCGTTAAGAACGGGATTCTTATTTTAACCGGGGGGCCCGGAACGGGAAAAACATCAACCATCCGCGCCATTATCCGCTATTTTGATTCACAGTCCCAGATTGTGGCTCTGTGTGCGCCTACGGGACGCGCGGCAAAAAGAATGGAAGAGGCAACGGGATACAATGCGAAAACCATTCACCGTCTCCTGGAAGTAAACGGCGCATCCGAACAGGACGAGGACGTACCGGTATTTAACCGAAACGAAATGAATCCCCTGGAGGTCGATGTTGTCATCGTGGATGAAATGTCCATGGTGGATACCTTCCTCTTTTCCGCCCTGCTTCGTGCACTGATGCCGGGAACCAGACTGATTCTGTCGGGCGATGCGGCCCAGCTTCCGAGCGTGGGACCCGGAAACGTTTTAAAAGATCTGATTGCATCGAAACTTTTTGCGGGCGTTACGTTAGAGACCATTTACCGTCAGTCCGGCGGCGGGGATATCGTTTTAAACGCGGACCGAATCCGCAGGGGAACCTTTCCCGATCTTTCGGCAAAGGGAGGCGATTTCTTCTTTGTGGAGAGATCCAGGGCATCGGATATCTACCGCGATCTGGTACTGCTGATCCGTGAAAAAATACCCGCAAAATTTCATATCGACCCCTTCTCGGTACAGGTTTTAAGCCCGACGAAGGTCGGAAATTTCGGAACCGCGGCATTAAACGAAATGCTGCAGGCTTCCCTGAATCCGCCTGAGAAAGGAAAGGGCGAGTTAAAACGCGGCGAAACGATTTTCCGTGTCGGCGACAAGGTGATGCAGACAAAGAACAACTATAATGTCAAATGGATTGTAAAAGGAATCAATGGCATTACGGGAGAAGAGGGAGAAGGTATTTTCAACGGCGACACGGGCAGCGTGACCGGCGTCAATGCCTTTGAAAAAACGCTGACGGTTTGCTTTGACGATCACCGTGAGGTGGAATATGCCAAAGAAATGCTCGAAGAGCTGGAACTTGCTTATGCCATTACCATCCACAAATCGCAGGGCAGTGAGTATCCGGCAGTCATCCTTCCGCTGGTGGACGGGCCGAGAATGCTCTTTACCAGAAATCTTCTGTATACTGCCGTCAGCCGCGGCAGCAGCCTTGTGATGATTTTAGGCCGCTTAGGCTGTGTGGAGAACATGGTGGCCACGGATGGCGAGCAGAAACGGCGGACCGGACTTAAGGAGCGGCTAAAGGAGGTGTTCCCCGGATAAAATGAATTTCATAAACGAACTGTTCTTTCCGAGGCACTGCCCGATTTGCGACAGGGCGCTCGGAAGGGACGAGGAAATCTGTCCCGAATGCTCTGAAATTCCGCGCCTCGTCCCACCGCCGCATTGCAGAAAGTGCGGCAAACACGTCTCCGAACCCGGAGAAATTTTCTGTTACGACTGTCTTCGTACGCCACGTGCCTTCGACGGTGGCTTTTCTCTCTACGAATACGCATCCGTTCACGATTCCGTTTCACAGTTTAAAAACCTCGGCAGACCCGATTACGGCGAATATTACGGCCGGCAGATGGGCCGGATTCTGGGAGCGCGCCTTACGGCACTGTCGCCGGATGCCCTGATTCCCATTCCTCTTTCCGAAAAACGCCTCAGGGAACGCGGCTATAACCAGTCGGCCATTCTTGCGGACGGGATTTTTGAAATCACGAAAATTCCCGTAAAAGAGGACTTTCTTTTCAGGGCACATCCGACCAAAGTACAGAAGAAGCTAAGCCGCGCAGAGCGCCAAAATAATATGAAAAAGGCTTTTCATATTCCCGAAAATGATGTAAAATTAGAGACTGTAATACTGGTTGATGATATCTATACCACGGGAAGTACGGTCGGTGCTGCTGCAGCGGCCTTGAAAAGTGTGGGAATCAGCCGGGTTTATTTCGTTACACTGGCAACGGGAAGGGGTCTGTAAGACACATGATTCACGAACAGAGAGTCAAGTTAATGAGCCGTCTGGCCATGTACGAGAAGAAGGAAGGCAAGAAAAACGTCCAGATCGGTACGTATTTTCGAAGCGATTATTTAAGCCTTCGTATTCTCGGGTCGGTTTTAAGCGGAAGCGCAGTATATCTGCTGGGCCTGGTTCTTTATGTACTTTACGACTCCGAAGAGTTTGTCAACATGATTTACCGCTCCGATGTGGCGCAGCTGGCGGAGAAAGCATTGCTCTATTATGTGATTTTCGTATCGGCATACGCCCTGATTACCTACGTGGTGTTTGCATTTAAATACCGGAAAGCGCGTAACCGCCTGAAGGTATATTTTAATAATCTGAGACGTCTTCAAATTCTCTATCAGAGGGAAAGAAAGGAAAAGAGGCAGTAATGACGAAACTATTGGAAATCAGGGAGTTTGTAAAAAACTTCTATGCAAAGTACGAAAACTTCATCGTGCCGGTATTGAAATTCCTTCTGGCTTTTATTACCTTCCTGATGATCAACGCAAAACTCGGATTCATGGAGAAGTTCGCAAAGTTCCCGATCGCACTGATACTGGCTTTGCTTTGCTCCTTCCTTCCGCTTAATTTCCTGGTACTGGCAGCATCCGCCATGTCGCTTTTGCACATTTATGCACTGTCGAAGGAAGCGGCGCTTGTTGTGGGAATCGTATTTATCATTCTGTTTTTGCTGTATTTCCGCTTCAGCCCCAAGGATTCCGTCGTGGCAGTGGTTCTGCCGATCTGCTTTGCACTGAAAATCCCGTGTGCGGTTCCCCTAACCGCGGGACTCCTCGGAAGTCCGGGAACCTGCGTCAGCGTGGGATGTGGTGTCATTGCCTACTATTGCCTGCATTTTATAGCGGGTATTTCAAAGTCCGGCAGTGAAGCCAAAATGACCGAGATGGCCACGAAGTTAAAATCGATTATCGAGGGCATCGTCACAAACAAGGGCATGATGGTAGCGGTTGTGGCATTCGTTGCGGCAACGCTGGCCGTTTATCTGGTTCGCCGCATGAACATCGATCATGCATGGACCATCGCCATGATTGTGGGTGCGCTTCTGAACGTGCTGATTCTCTT
The DNA here is from genome assembly GCA_002494135.1 of Lachnospiraceae bacterium UBA7027. Classification (GTDB taxonomy): domain Bacteria; phylum Bacillota; class Clostridia; order Lachnospirales; family Lachnospiraceae; genus UBA3766. The sequence goes on along the minus strand of DLBG01000114.1, from coordinate 5,112 downwards.
TGTCGGGGATCTGGCACTGAATACCCAGGTTCCGGTACTCGGAACCATCATCGGAACCATCATCGGTTTCGCGGTAGCTTATGTTGTGAAATTTTTCGCCTTCAATCTGGACTATGCCCGAACGGAAAAGGTCCAGTTCGAGGATGACGATTATTATTACTTTGTAAAGGCGGTTCCGAAGGTTACGCTTTCCACTTCCGAAAGGAAGGTTAAAAAGGTGAAAGCGGTAAACGATAACACGGAAAGAGAAGATGGAAAGAATCGCAAATCTGGCAAGTGAATATTTTTCGGCCTTTCGTCTTCCGAAGGTAGGAATTCCGGATGTGGTGGAAATCATCCTTCTGGCATTCATCCTTTATGAGATTATGGTCTGGGTGAAGAATACAAGGGCATGGTCCATCGTTAAGGGCCTTGCCATTGTTCTTGTTTTTATGGCCATTGCGGTGATTTTTGACATGACCACCATTATCTGGCTGGCAAAGAGCCTGTTTACCCTGGTATCCATTGCCATCATCGTGGCATTGCAGCCGGAAATCAGGCGTCTGATCGAAGATCTGGGTCATACGAACATTATTACGGCCATTGCAAGGCTGGACGACAAGAAGGTGGAATGCCGTTTCTCCGACAAGACATTAAATGAGATTATCGTTGCAAGTTACGAAATGGGCCGTGCAAAAACCGGTGCGCTGATTGTAATCGAGTGCGATACTCCGCTCGGAGAGTATGAAAGAACGGGTATTGCCGTGGATGCGGTGGTGACAAGCCAGCTTCTGATTAATATTTTCGAGCATAATACCCCGCTTCACGACGGCGCTGTGATTGTTCGCGGAGACCGTGTGGCGGCGGCCACCTGTTACCTGCCGTTATCCGACAACCGAAGCTTAAGCAAGGAACTCGGAACCAGACACAGGGCGGCGGTCGGAATTTCCGAGAATACGGATTCCATGACGGTCATTGTCAGCGAGGAAACCGGAAAAGTCAGTGTGGCATACGGCGGAGAAATTTACCGTGCGCTGGAAGTATCGGAACTGCGCAAGAAACTGGAAATCGTTCAGGACAAGAGACTGCAGGAAAGCAAGTTCAGTTTCTTTAAGAGAAGCAAAAAAGACGACAAGGAAGATAAGAAAGATAAGAAAGAAGAACCCGGCAAAGGGGAAAACGGTTTAGAGCAAAAGGCAAATGAAGGAAAAGCTGACGCATAACTTAGAATTGAAAATTCTGGCCATTGTTTTTGCGGTCATTCTGTGGTTAATCGTTGTAAATATCGACGATCCCGCAAAGAGCATCCAGTTCTCCGGAGTTGAGGTGCAGATTCTCAATGCCGCGGAACTTGAAAAACAGGGCCTTTGCTATGATATTCTCGATGAGTCGAACTATGTCACGGTAACCATTACCGGACGCCGGAGCGTAATCGAGGAGATTTCCAAGGAAAATATTTCTGCGACGGCGGATATGAAGGATTTGACCAGCATGAACACCTTAACCATTAAGGCAACATGCAACAAATCCGCCAATGAGCTCGACTCCATCCGGCTTTCCGATGAGAATGTCAAGCTCGAGGTCGAGAAACTGTCGAAAGTATCCAAGCGAATCTACATTCAGACAAACGGTACACCGTCCGAAGGATATATTGTCGGAAACCGTTCGCTTGATTTAAACCAGGTGGAAATTTCCGGACCGGAATCCATCGTATCCACCATCGAGACCGCAAGAGCCGAAGTGGATGTTACCAATGCTACGGCGGATGTTTCGGCTTCCATCCCGATTGTTTTGTACGACAAGAAGGGTGAAGTGGTGGAGTCTCCGAGACTGAACATGAATATCGCTAAGGTAAGCATCAATCAGGAAATTCTGTATACCAAAATTGTTCCGGTTGTTTACCGGTTTACGGGCACCCCGGAAGAAGGATATGCGCTTTCGGACAAGACACAGGCAAAAGTGGAGCAGGTATATATCTGCGGCAAGAAATCCCGTCTGGATGCCGTTGAAGCCATTTATGTCCAGGGTCAGGATCTTTCCGTGGAAGGAGCAAGGAACAATACCTCCTTTACCATTGACCTGGAAGATTACCTGCCGACGAACATTGAATTCGCGTCCAAAGATTTTTCCGGTGTGACCACCGTTACGGCCGTAATTCAGAAAGAAGTTTACATGAATCTGAAAAAGGACGTAAAGAGCATTTCTGCCAAAGGGCTTCCTACCGGAAAGAAGATGGAAATCGTGGATGACAATACCCTTGTTAGAAATGGCGAACTGGAAATCCGTATTTTCGGTCTGTCCGACAGACTTGAGGAAATTGACGAAAAGAGCTTAAGCTTTGTGATTGATATCGCGGATTACATGAACGATAACGATATGACGGAACTTCCGGCAGGCAATTATTACATTGAGCCGACCGTTGAACTTCCTACCGGTGTTCATTTGGAAGAGGGCAAGCTTCACATCCGGATTTCGGATCTGTAGAGGAAATGATTTTACAATAAAATAACAATCAGAAAGAGGGACAAAAGTATGGGAAGAATGTTTGGTACTGACGGCGTCAGAGGAGTTGCAAACGAGGAACTAACTCCGCTTCTTGCAATGCAGCTCGGACAGGCTGGAGCCTATGTATTATCCAAGGAAACCAACCATAAGCCGACCATTATGGTTGGCTGCGATACCAGAATTTCCGGCGACATGCTTGCAAATGCACTGATGGCGGGCGCCTGCTCCGTAGGAGCCAATGCCGTATACGTGGGAGTGCTTCCCACCCCTGCGGTTGCTTACCTTACCAAGAAATACAAAGTGGATGCCGGTGTTGTAATCTCCGCATCCCACAACCCTGTTGAATTCAACGGAATCAAGTTTTTCGACGGCAACGGATACAAACTTCCCGATGCCATGGAAGACGAAATCGAAGCCTTAATCAAGAGCAACATGGAAGGCGTAAATTTCCCCACCGGTTCCGGTGTCGGAAAAATCAAATACCGTACGGACGCAAGAGAAGAGTACATTAACCACTCCATCCGTTCCGTCAACGTGGACCTTTCCAATTTAAAAATCGTTGTGGACTGCGCGGAGGGCGCTTCCTATTATACCTCCGTGGAAGCCTTAAAAGAGCTCGGAGCCAACGTGGTAGCCATTCACAACAATCCGGACGGAACCAACATCAATGCAAACTGCGGTTCCACTCATATGGAAGAGCTCTGCGCAAGAGTTGTTTATGAGAAAGCGAACCTGGGACTTGCGTTCGACGGCGACGCAGACAGACTTCTTGCGGTAGATGAGAACGGCAAGCTTGTAGACGGCGACCAGATTATGTCCATCATCGGTAATTATATGAAGGAACGCGGTACCTTAAAGCAGGATACCATCGTTGTAACCGTAATGAGCAACCTGGGTATGACCTTAATGGCCAAGAGAGAGGGAATCAACCTTGAGACGACCAAGGTCGGCGACCGTTATGTTCTGGAACATATGAAGGAACATGGTTACAATCTGGGCGGCGAGCAGTCCGGACATATTATTTTCCTGGACCGCAACACCACCGGTGACGGCCTTTTATCCGCACTTTTACTTCTGCAGGTTGTAGTGGATACGGGAAAGACCCTTTCCGAACTTGCTTCCATTATGGAAGTTCTTCCGCAGGCACTTGTAAACGCAAAGGTTCCGAACCATAAGAAAGAGCATTACCTGGAGTATCCCGAAATCGCCGAGGCAATTGAGGAGCTGAATAAAAAGTTTGCCGGCGAAGGCAGGGTTTTAATCCGTCCCTCCGGAACGGAGCCCATGGTTCGTGTCATGATTGAAGGCAAGGATCAGAAGCTGATTGAAGAAGAAGCCAACAAACTGGCGGAACTGATTACGCATACCATGCTGTAAGATAAGGTTTACTTGCCGGTTTATAATATGGTATAATAAGCACAGGGTTACAAGTTATTTCGCATTTTTTCTTCGGGGGAAGACAAGATGCATTTTAGGGGATAGCAATACAAAAACTGAATGGATTGGAGGTACGCAAATGGTCAGTCAGAGCGTAGTTATCAAGAACCCGACGGGTCTGCACCTGGGACCGGCCGGTAACCTCTGCAAAGAGGCAATCAAATATAAATCCCTGATTACGTTTCAATTCCGTGACAGCACGGCAAATGCCAAGAGTGTATTAAGCGTTTTGGGGGCCTGCGTTAAAAGCGGTGATGAAATCAAACTCATTTGCGAGGGCGTGGACGAGAAAGAAGCGTTGGAGCATCTTGTAAATGCGATTGAAAGCGGACTCGGAGAATAAGAAAGACAGCTTTCGGGAAGGAACGAAATGTTTCCTTCCCGAATTTTTCCTTTTCATAAACGTAAAATATTTGTTGACGAGTATGGAAAGCTGTGCTATTCTACATAGGCGAGATTGATTTTTTAGGTCTTTTTTTTGTGCACTTTAATTTCGGAAAAGGCCTTAAAAATAAGGAATTATGGTTTACTCGGCATACGAGTGGAGGTGAAGAAATGCGTACTAGAATTACTTTGGCATGCACAGAATGCAAACAGCGTAACTATAACACTACGAAGGATAAGAAGACTCATCCCGACAGAATGGAAACCAAGAAGTATTGCAGATTCTGCAAGGCACATACTTTACACAAAGAAACCAAATAAGTTTCTCTTATAATTGAAAGGATCCGAAATGGCAGATTCAACAAAGAAGGAAAACAAGCCGAATTTCTTTCATGGAGTAAAGCGTGAGTTTAAGAAGATTACCTGGCCTACGAGAAACGACGTGATTAAGCAGACCTTACTGGTTACCGTAATCACTGTTGTTTGCTCTGCCCTGATTGCGGGAATTGATTTCCTTGCAAAGACCGGCATAGACAAATTAGTTAATCTGTAAGACGAGGTTTATAAATGGAAGAGAAAGAGATTTTGGAAACTAGCGTAACCGAAGAAACCGCAGTTGCCGAGAACGCTGAAAGTGCCAAGGCTGAAGCGATTAAGGATGCTACCGAGGCTGCGAAAGCCGCTGCCGAAGAAGCATATGATATCGGACAGTCCAGCAATAAGAGCGGAAAAGGCATGGGCTGGTATGTTGTTCATACCTACTCCGGCTATGAGAATAATGTTAAGACCAACATCGAGAAGGCAATC
>DLBG01000111.1 GCA_002494135.1 Lachnospiraceae bacterium UBA7027 | reverse complement strand
GATGAAGAGACTGCAGATGGCCGGAAACCGTCCCATTGCATTAGTCGGCGGAGGAACCGGCATGATCGGCGATCCTTCCGGAAGAACCGATCTTCGTAAAATGATGACGACCGAAATGATCGATCACAACTGCGAATGTTTTAAAAAGCAGATGAGCCGTTTCATCGAATTCGGCGAGGGCAAAGCCATGATGGTAAACAATGCCGACTGGCTTCGTGATCTGAATTATATTGAATTCATCCGTGACATCGGTGCCTGCTTTAAAGTAAACAACATGCTTCGTGCGGAGTGTTACAAGCAGAGACTTGCATCCGAGGACGGATTAAGTTTCCTTGAATTTAACTACATGCTGATGCAGAGTTACGACTTCTTAAAACTGTACGAAGAGTACGGCTGCAATTTGGAGTTCGGCGGAGACGATCAGTGGTCCAATATGCTCGGCGGACGTGAACTGATTCGTAAAAAACTCGGCAAGGACGATGCACATGCGATGACCATAACCCTGCTTCTTAACTCCGAAGGCAAGAAGATGGGTAAAACCGGCAAAGGTGCCGTTTGGCTTGATCCGAACAAAACTTCACCGTATGAGTTTTACCAGTACTGGAGAAACGTTGCGGATGAGGATGTTTTAAACTGCATCCGTATGCTGACCTTCTTACCCATCGAGGAAATCAATGCCATGAATTCCTGGGAAGGAAGCCAGTTAAACGAAGCAAAGGCCATTCTTGCATACGAACTGACCAATCTTGTTCACGGCAAGGAAGAAGCGGACAAGGCGAAAGAAGCTTCACAAGCGCTCTTCGGCGGCGGAAGCAACAACGAGAACATGCCGAAATGCGAACTTTCCGACACGGATTTTAAAGAGGACGGTACCATTGATTTAATGGCCATTCTTGTAAAAGGCGGCATGGCCAATACCCGTTCCGAAGCAAGACGTTCCATCGAACAGGGCGGTGTATCCGTCAATGACGAAAGAATAACCGACGTATACAAAACGTATACGAAAGAATACATCGGAAATACCGAAATGATTGTAAGAAAAGGCAAGAAGGTATTTAAGAAAATCGTGTTAAGCTAAGGGCTATGAAAAAACACATTGTACAAAGCATTGTTCCGCAGTCCATTGCGGAGGAATGCGGGTTTGAAAAAGGAGATGCGTTACTTGCCATCAACGATTCGCCCATCGAAGATACCTTCGATTACCAGTATCTGACAGCTGAAGAGTATCTGGTCCTGAAAGTGGAAACCAGACAGGGCGAAATTGTGGAAGTGGAAGTGGAAAAAGACCCAGGAGAAGACCTGGGTCTTGTTTTCGAGAATTCTTTTATGGATGATTACAGAAGCTGTAAGAACAAATGCATCTTCTGTTTTATCGACCAGATGCCCAAAGGAATGCGTGAAACGCTGTATTTTAAGGATGATGACACAAGACTGTCCTTTCTGCAGGGCAACTATGTAACGCTTACGAACTTAAGCGACGAGGATATCGACCGTATCATCAAATATAAAATGGAACCTCTGAACGTCTCATTTCAGACGATGAATCCCGAACTGCGCTGTAAAATGCTTAATAACCGGTTTGCCGGCAAGGCCCTTGAGTCCGCAAAAAGGCTTTATGAGGCCGGTATTGAAATGAACGGGCAGATTGTACTGTGTAAGGGCGTAAATGATGGAAAAGAACTGGAATTTTCCTTAAACGAGCTTTATAAATACGTTCCGGTGCTGCAAAGCGTCTCCGTGGTTCCGGTCGGACTTTCCAAATACAGGGAAGGCTTATATCCTTTGGAACCGTTTACGAAGGAAGATGCCTGCGAGGTGATTGATTTAATCGAAGGCTACCAGAAAAAAGCTTTTGAAAAATACGGCCTTCACTTTGTGCATGCTTCGGACGAATGGTATTTACTGGCCGGAAGGCCCCTGCCCGAAGAAGAGCGTTACGACGGATATCTGCAGTTTGAAAACGGTGTCGGAATGGTCAGAAGCTTTCTTACGGAATTTGAGGATCTTTTCCTGGAAAAATACGGTGTGGAAGCAGTCCTTCCGGAAGTTTTTAAGAACGAACCGGAAAAAGAGGACGAAAAAACATCCGGGGAGACTGAAAATTTTGCAAAACGCACCATCAGTTTTGCAACCGGCCGCCTGTTCGGTCCGATTCTGAAACAGTGCTGTTTGAATCTCGAGCGGGTTTATCCCGATTTACGAATCCGGGTATACGAAATCCGCAATGATTTTTTCGGGGAAATGATTACCGTTGCGGGCCTGATTACGGGTACCGACCTGATTGCCCAGTTAAAGGACCGTACCATCGGCGAATCGCTGATTCTGCCGGATACGATGTTCCGTTTTCAGGAAGATATTCTGTTAGATGACATCCGGGTGACAGAGGTCGAATCGGCTTTACATTGCAGGGTGGATATAGTAAAATCAAGTGGTATGGATTTAATAGATATAGTGAGTAAATATGCCGTGTAGAGAGCATTTTTGCGGCATATGCGGGTGAAATTATTTTATGAGCAGGAAAAGAAAACCGATTGTCGCCGTTGTGGGTCGTCCGAATGTAGGGAAGTCCACACTTTTTAACGTGCTTGCAGGCGATCGAATCTCCATTGTCAAAGACACTCCCGGAATTACCAGAGACCGTATTTATGCGGATGTGGAGTGGTTAAACTACAAATTCACGCTGATTGATACCGGCGGTATTGAGCCGGATTCCAAGGATATTATTTTATCCCAGATGCGGGAACAGGCCGAAATCGCCATCGCTTCCGCAGATGTGATTATTTTTCTGGTGGACGTAAAACAGGGGCTTGTGGATGCGGATTTACACGTTGCGAATATGCTTCGTAAGAGCAAAAAGCCGATTGTTTTAGCTGTTAACAAGGTAGATAATCCCGTAAAATCCGAAGCGGACGTGTATGAATTTTATAATCTGGGCATCGGCGATCCTTATGCGATTTCCGCAGCAAACCGCCTGGGGCTCGGAGAAATGCTGGATGCGGTCATCGGCAATTTCCCCGAGGATGCCGTATACGAGGAAGAGGATGACAGACCGAGGGTTGCCATTGTCGGGAAACCCAATGTCGGCAAATCATCCATCATCAATAAGTTAATCGGAGAGAACCGTGTCATCGTATCCGACATAGCCGGAACCACCCGGGATGCCGTCGATACATATGTAAATTTTAACAAAAAACAGTATGTTTTAATCGATACGGCCGGTCTTCGCAGAAAGAGTAAAATCAAAGAAGAGCTCGAACATTATATGATTGTCCGTACCGTTTCCGCCGTGGAACGTGCGGATGTGGTTGTGCTGGTCATTGATGCCACGGAAGGAGTTACCGAACAGGATGCGAAAATTGCAGGCGTGGCGCATGAACGCGGCAAAGGCATGATTATTGCGGTGAATAAATGGGATGCCGTCGAAAAAGATGACAAGACCATGAATACCTTTGTAAAGAAGGTTCGCGACACCTTATCCTTCATGCCGTATGCGGAGATTCTGTTTGTTTCCGCCGTAACCGGACAGAGACTTCCGAAGCTTTTTGAAACCATTGACATGGTTATGGAAAACACTTCGTTACGTGTGCAGACCGGTGTTTTAAATGAGATTATGACAGAGGCGGTTGCCATGCAGCAGCCTCCCACGGATAAAGGAAAAAGACTTCGTCTGTTTTACATTACCCAGGTAAGCGTAAAACCGCCTACTTTCGTGATTTTTGTCAACGACAAGGAACTGATGCATTTCTCCTATACCCGTTATATCGAGAATCGAATTCGCGATGCGTTCGGATTCAAGGGAACGCCCCTTCATTTCATTATTCGCGAAAGAAAGGAAAAAGACTGATTCATGTTCCGCTTATGGTGCGTTCTGATCGGTTATACCCTTGGGCTTGTCTCAACGGCTTATATCGTAGGAAAAGTTCACGGAATTGATATTCGAGAGCATGGCTCGGGAAATGCCGGAACCACGAACACGCTTCGTGTTCTCGGCAGAAGAGCAGGTGCCATCGTACTGGCCGGAGATGTATGCAAATGTCTCATGGCGGTTTTTGTATGCTGGCTTATTTTCCATAAAATGGAAGGCTATGACAGCTACAAATATTTAATTCGTATCTATGCGTCCGCAGGTACCATTCTCGGACACAATTACCCGTTCTATTTAAAATTTCACGGCGGAAAAGGAATGGCCTGTTTCGTGGGAATGGCGATTGCTTTTCTTTATTTCCCGATTTATCCCGGACAAATTATTCTTTTCTTTGCCATTTTCCTGCTGACACATTACGTATCGCTCGGAAGTATTTTCTTCGGACTCGGTTTCTTTGCACAGGTTGTCATCTTCGGAACCTTCGGTTTCTTCGGGCTTCAGCCTGCGGAACTGATCGAACTGTATGCCGTGGTCGGTGCGCTGGCCCTGTTGCTGATTTTCCAGCACCGGTCCAATATCGTAAAACTGATTAATCATACCGAAAAAAAGACCTATCTCGGAAAAAGACGCGAGAAACCGGAACTTCGCCAGGAGGAAGAGCAGAAGGCAGCCATGGAAGCGGCTGCTAATAATCGGCAGGAGAAATCCGATACGGAGACCGAAAATATACAGGAAGATAAAACTTTGAAATTATCCGAAGAAGAGATAGAAGAAATCAAAAAGAGTACTTCGAAAGAGGAGGAAAAGAAATGAAAACAGCGGTAATCGGAGCAGGAAGCTGGGGAATTGCGCTTGCAAAACTCCTTCATACCAACGGACATCAGGTCGCGGTATGGTCTGCGCTGGAAGACGAAATTAAAATGCTGAATGAGAATCATGAGCATGTGGACAAATTAAAGGGTGTGAAACTTCCGGAGGATATGGTTTTTACATCCGATCTCGAAGCAGCCGTAAAAGACGCCGAAATCCTTGTTATGGCGGTTCCTTCCGTTTTTGTGCGTAATTCCGCAAAGACATTAAAGCCTTTCTACAAAGAAGGACAGATTATTGTCAATGTGTCCAAGGGAATCGAGGAATCCACGCTTTTTACCATGACACAGATTATCGAGGATGAAATCCCCGGCGCAAGTGTTGCGGTATTATCCGGACCTTCTCATGCAGAGGAAGTCGGTCGCGGCATTCCTACGACAATTGTAGTCGGAGCAAAGAAAAGAGAAGTTGCGGAGAAAATCCAGGAAGTATTTATGAGTCCTGTTTTCCGTGTCTATACATCACCCGATGTTCTTGGCATTGAAATCGGTGCGGCGTTAAAGAACGTTGTGGCATTAGCTGCAGGCGTTGCGGACGGACTGGGTTACGGAGACAATACGAAAGCTGCCCTCATTACCAGAGGAATGGCCGAAATTTCCAGACTCGGCGTTGCCATGGGCGGAAAAAGCGAGACGTTCTACGGGCTTTCCGGTATCGGAGATCTGATTGTTACCTGTGCAAGTATGCATTCGAGAAACCGAAGAGCCGGTATTCTGATCGGAAAAGGATATACCGCAAAGGAAGCCATGGATGAAGTAAAAATGGTAGTCGAGGGCGTATATTCCGCGAAGGCCGCCAAGAAACTGTCCGACAAATACGAGATTGAAATGCCGATTGTAAATGTGGTGAATCAGGTTCTTTTCGAAGGATTTCCCGCAGCGGACTGCTTAAAGGATTTAATGCTTCGTGATAAAAAGACCGAAATCGATGTGGAGAAATGGCAATGAGATCCATGGATTTTAAAATGGAACGCGAAAATCTGGTTCATGTCGGCGATGTTGTTAAAGTTACCGAGGGAGTGCTTCCTTCCGAGTATTATTACACCATTGAACCGGCGGTGGCCATGAGCGCCAATTATCCCTATTATGCAAGATTAAAAAGCAGAGAGGGCGTTGTAAAAGAAATCAAACGGACTCCGAGAGGCTTCTTTGTAACCTGTGAATTTGACGAGGAGATGCCGCAGTGAGTTATCAGTATCTTTTATTTGATTCGGACCGGACGCTTCTTGATTTTAATTCATCCCAGCGTGCGGCTGTGAAGAAAACGTTTGAAAAATACGGCATTTCCGTAAATGAAGAAGTTCAGGATTTCTACAATTCCTGGAACAATTCCCTGTGGGACCGCCTCGAAAAGGGCGAGATTACTCACGATGAACTCCTTCACATGCGTTTTCCCGTAGTCTGCACAAGATACAACGTGAATTATCCGGGATACGGCAAAATGGAAACGGATTATATTTTAAACCTTTCCGAAGGGCACGAGCTGATGCCGGGAGCACTTAAAACCGTCAAGGCTCTGTATGGAAAATACCGGTTATATATCATTACAAACGGTCTTCCCATGGTTCAGGCAAAACGGCTTAAGGATTCCGGACTCGAAGCGTTTATGGACGGAGTATTTATTTCCGACGAAATCGGTTATTCCAAGCCTGAAATCCGTTATTTCGAGGAAGTATATCAAAGAATCGGATGTCCGGACAAAAATAAGATCCTTATAATCGGGGATTCGATGAGCGCCGATATTAAAGGCGGAGTTGATTTCGGAGTTGATACGGTGCTTGTTTCAAAAGCCGACAATCCGACAGAAGGGTATGATTATTCGCCTACAGCCGTAGTAAAGAATATTTCCGAAATTCCGGATTTTCTTGCGGCTTTGGCAAAGGAAAAATAAGCGTTTATTAATACGGGGGGGAGGTACGCTTATGAGTGCACAATACGATCGTTTACAGAAATGTTTAAGCTGTGTCAGGGCGAAAACCGATTTTGTACCGAAGGTTGCCCTGGTTCTCGGTTCGGGTCTCGGAGATTTTGCAAAGGGAATCGATGTAAAATGTGTCGTTCCCTACAAAGAAATCGATGATTTCCCGATTTCCACGGTTTCCGGACATGAAGGAAATTATATTTTCGGATATCTCGGAGACGTCCCTGTTGTCTGCATGCAGGGAAGAGTGCATTATTACGAAGGATATTCCGTATTTGATGCCGTTTTGCCGATTCGTCTGATGGGTCTGATGGGGGCAAAAATCCTGTTTCTGACCAATGCATCGGGTGGAATCAAAGACGGATTTCAGGCCGGAGATTTTATGATGATTACCGATCATATTTCCAGTTTCGCGCCGAATCCTCTGATTGGTCCGAATATTGAGGAACTGGGACTTCGTTTCCCGGACATGAGCCATGTTTATCGTCCGGAACTTTGTAAAATCATCGAAGAGACCGCTTCCGAAAACAATATTCCCTTAAAGAAGGGTGTTTATGTGCAGACGACCGGTCCGTCCTATGAATCTCCTGCGGAAATCAGGATGTTTAAAATGATGGGCGCCGATGCAGTCGGCATGTCCACCGTCATCGAAGCCATTGCCGCAAATCATATGGGAATGCAGGTCTGCGGTATTTCCTGTGTCTGCAATCTCGCCGCCGGTATTTCCGAGCATCCGCTGACACACGAGGAAGTAAAGGAATCTGCGGACAAAGCGGCTCCTTTGTTTAAGAAACTGGTAACCGAAAGTATCATTCGTATGGGGAAAGAGGTATGAATGAAAAAGAACTGATCCGACATGCCTTAAAGGCCAGAGAAAATGCCTATTGCCCTTATTCCTCCTTTGCGGTCGGCGCATGCGTGGAATGCAGTGACGGAAGTCTGTTTGAAGGATGCAACGTGGAGAATGCTTCTTACGGCGCCACGAACTGTGCGGAGCGGACTGCGATTTTCAAAGCGGTCAGCGAAGGTCATCGGGAGATTACCGCCATTGCGATTGTCGGAGGAAAGAAGGGTGAGGAAATCACCGGTTTTGCTTATCCCTGCGGTGTCTGCAGACAGGTAATCAACGAATTTGCCAAAGGGGATGCAAAGATAATTGTTGCGAAGTCCGAAAACGACTACAGGGTACTTACGCTTTTTGAACTTTTGCCGGAGGCGTTCGGACCGAATAATTTGTCATAAGGTTATTGAATGGAAAAAATCATTGTTGTCGTAACCATCCTGGGCATTTTAGGAGTTATCCTTTTAATCGGCGCCTATATGGAACGGCAGAAAGAAAAGAATTTCAGAAAGCGATTAAACCGTGAGTTTGCAAAACCCATGGACCGCAGTTTTTCAAACGAGCGGATGAAAACCGCCAGGGGATACTTCGCTCATCATGACGCAGGCATCTATGCCGTCGATGATATTACCTGGAATGATCTGGGAATGGATGCTTTTTTTCAAAAATACAATCATTCCTATTCCTCGGTCGGCGACGAGTATCTGTATTATCGCTTAAGAGTGCCTTTTATCCGCA
>DLBG01000075.1 GCA_002494135.1 Lachnospiraceae bacterium UBA7027 | reverse complement strand
GATGGGTTTGTCTGTAGTCTGAGGCTTCTTTCCGAAGGGAGAGAAGCCTTATTCTTTGGATTCGTTTTTCTGAAGTTTCGGTTTGGAGGATAGGAAAATCAGCGCCGGGATCAGGGCCATTCCGAGGCAGCTAAGTGCCATGCCGGGATAAATACGTCCGGCCATATCCCCGTGACGCTGCACGAGGTATTCCAGATATCCGGTTGCACCGATGCAAAGAAGGAGACTGATCCAAAGTATGGGATAGACGGCGCGCATACCGGTTCTTTTCACGGACGTGATGCTGTAGAAAACCGTGGCACCGACGATAGATGCTGCGGAAGCAATCTGGATGATGCTGACAAAACCGTTAAACGGAAAATATCCCGCATCATAGCGGGTGCTTTCCAGAATAAACTGAACGGCACTGTAGAAAAGAAGGAAGAAGCAAAGTGTTGCTCCCTTCTTTTTTGCGTACTTCACATAGAAAAGAAGCGTGAGTGCACAGACGATGCTCATCAGCACGAAACCCGCAAAGAAGGTAGCAAAGCGGTACTGTTCGTTACCGAGTGCATCGGTGGTGATTACCGAAACGGGAAAGCGCGTAAAGGCCGGATTCGTAACGGTGAATTTACCGCGACAGGCGCTTGTGAAAAAACAGGTCAGATAGAAAAGCCCGGATAAAGCGGCGGTGGGTGCGGCAAAAGTATCCAGTATTCCGGGAAGGTCGTCGTTTATTTTTACAAGTCGGATCAGACCGGCGGATAAGGCAATTCCGGGAAGGATTCCGAGAAGCGAAAAAGCGGTCAGGCTCCGGGAGGTCAGAGCGGCGTCGAAACTTGCATACTGGGACTGGTTGGAATACCAGTAAAGAAGCCGGCAAAAGAAGAAGGAAAAGAGGATGCTTAAGGGAAGCATGCACAGTACGGCGATGCGGTCCTTTTTTTCTTTTCCCGCAAACGAGTACGCAAAGAAGAACCATGCAAGGATTGCAAATACAATCAGGATGGCACTCCAGGGGATTACGGTTTTCCCGATGATGAATGCGTTCGGTTCAATCATTTTACTCGTTTTCGTCCTCCGGTATTGCGGTTACAAAATAGAGAATATCGCTGACGGTCCGCTCCGTATCGAAATCAATCTGGTTTAATACTTTATGCTGCATAATGATTTCTCCGGTCTGGCCGCCGTCTAAGGTGTAGGAATTCTCAACGTTTTTGGAAACAATCACGTTGCGCAGCTCGTCAATGGTTGCCGTAGGGCAGCCGTGGCCGTGATTTAAAGTCATCAGAAGGTAATGGCAGTCGCCCCGCTGGGAAAGACAGGAGCGGGAATAACGTGAGGTAACCTGGCCGAGCAGATAGTTGGCCGGACAGGTCTGCGGCTCGTAATTTTCCACAAGAACGGGGCCGAAACACATGGAGAAAAGAATGTTATTGTCTTTTATGTACTGTTCGGCTTCCTCGGGTTTCTTTAAATCTCCGCCGTGGGAGAATTTCAGATTTCCGAAGGCATCCACGTGGCAGATATCGAGTTTGAACGGATTGAAGCGGTAGAGTTTTCTTTGGTAAACCGTCATGCCTTCGTTACGGAAGCGGTAGAAATCGCCGTTCATGGCAACAACGGCATTCGTCTCTTTGGACAATTCGGTTGCAAATTTCTGAACGGAGGAGCCGAAGGTATCTGCGGAAAGTTTTCTGCGAAACTGCGACGGATCCGCGATATAGACTTCCGAGAAGGTACAGAAATGTCCCTGGCATTTTTCTTTCCAGGTAACCGTCAGAATGGTGTCGTCGGCGTAATACAGAATGTCTTTGCCGATGAATTCGGAGTCGGCGGAAAAGAACGGTTCCTTTCCGTCCGTCAAAAGAGGGCAGGAAGCCATCAGATTTAAAATGTCTTCGGGATTGTCGGTGGAGCCGTATTTGTCCGGATTCGGTTTCGGACCGGCGGTCGCATCTTCCGGGAGTTTATAGGTTTTGGGAATGTAGGTCAGATCTTTTAAAACTTCGCTTTTTAAGCGGTTCGAAGCATTCATGCCCGCCGGGGTGTTGCCGGAGAGGGCCAGTTTTAGTGCATCATCGGCCGTGACCTTCCATTCCCCGTCCCGGTATGTAAGTAAAAGACTGCAGTCAGCGGTGATACAGTATGCGTCGGGTTTTGACAGAACTTTTTTAATGGAATCGCTGTAGACTTCCTCGAGAATTTCGGGACGGTAGTTATTATTCTCGTCATAGACTTCGGATTTTTTCCGGTTTTCGACTTTCTGTTCCAGCTCCTCGAAAAGCGTATCGTAGATGTCGGAAACGGGTTTGTTGAAATCCAGATAGGTCAGACGCACTTTCTGCGTTGCCGAGGTTCCAGTTCTTTCGCATTCGTCCAGAAGTTCATAGGAAAAACTGTATTTCAGTGCCTCGTTGCACAGGTTTTCCTCTTCGTCGTTTCCCTGCGGAACAAAAAAGAGTTCTTCCTTTGCGGCAAGCATGGAAGATGCGGCCTCTTCGTTTCTCTGGCTTAAGGCTCTCATAAATTCTTCCGCAGCCTGATCCGGCGATTCGGAAGGGAGAAAAACAAGGGTTCCCATGGAGGAAGAGAGGATGCAGACGAAGGCTGCAAGGGATGCGAAGAGAATGCCGATGACGGCGGGAATTCTGCGTACACGGTCCTTCAGGGGACTGTAGAAAAGAATCACGAGGGCAAGTAAAATCGCGGCAATCAGAAAAACAACCGCCAGAGAATGTGCGCGGTCCATGAAAAGGATATGCCCGGTTAAGTCTTTGCCTGTGCTCATGAAATCAAATATATCCTTTTTACATCATAATGTCCAGTTTGCGAAGCGGGAAACTATGATGTACAATAGCAGTGTATTTTATTTACGGAGACGAAAATGGACCTTTTTTCCTATGCAAGAGAAAAAAATATGGAAAAGCAGGAAGCGCCTTTAGCTGCGAGAATGCGCCCGAAGACCCTCGATGAGGTGGTCGGACAGGAGCATATTTTAGGCGAGGATAAAATGCTTACCAGAGCGATTCGGGCGGACAAACTTCGCTCGGTTATTTTCTACGGACCGCCGGGAACCGGCAAAACAACGCTTGCCAAAGTAATCGCCAATACCACGGCATCGGAATTTATGCAGATCAATGCAACGACTTCCGGCAAGAAGGAAATGGAAGAGGTCGTGGAGAAGGCGAAAGAGACGCTTGCCATGTATGCGAAGCGGACCATTCTCTTCGTGGACGAGATTCACCGTTTCAACAAGGCGCAGCAGGATTACCTGCTTCCTTTCGTGGAGGACGGGACGTTAATCTTAATCGGTGCAACCACGGAGAATCCGTATTTTGAGGTAAACGGCGCTTTGATTTCCAGATCGGTGATCTTTGAATTAAAGCCGCTCTCCGAAGAGAACATCGAAACGCTCATTCGGAAAGCGGTTACGGATGCGGACTGCGGAATGGGAATTTACAAGGCGGACATTACCGATGAGGCGGCAGCATTCCTTGCGGACATGGCGGGGGGAGATGCCAGACATGCCCTGAATGCGGTGGAACTCGCCGTACTGACCACTCCCCGCAGTGAGGACGGAAAGGTTCATATCACGCTTGACGTGGCGGAAGAATGTATTCAGAAGAAGGTGCTTCGCTACGATAAATCGGGAGACAATCATTACGATACGATTTCGGCTTTCATCAAAAGCATGCGGGGCTCCGATCCCGATGCTGCGGTGTATTATCTGGCAAGGATGCTCTCCGCCGGTGAAAGCGTGACCTTTATTGCAAGAAGAATCATGATTTGTGCGTCGGAAGACGTGGGCAATGCGGATCCGCAGGCGCTGCAGGTGGCAGTCAGCGCATCGCTTGCCGTGGAGCGTGTCGGCATGCCGGAAGCGCAGATTATTCTTTCCCAGGCTGCGGCATATGTGGCCTGCGCGCCGAAAAGCAATTCCGCGGTGAATGCGATCAGCGCGGCCATGTCCGAGGTCGGTAAAACCGGAAACCTCGATATTCCCAATCATTTAAAAGATGCGCATTACAAGTCTGCGGGCAAGCTTGGACACGGGGACGGATACAAATATTCCCATGATTATCCGAATCATTATGTGGACCAGCAGTATCTGCCGTATGAATTAAAGGGCGAAAAATTCTACGTACCCGGAGAACTCGGTTACGAGGCGAAGATTCGCGAGCATATGCTACGAATAAAAGGCGGCGGAAAGACCGTGGGAAAGAAGAAAACGGAAGAATAAAACAGAAGAATAAATAAGAGTACCGAAATATCCGGTACTCTTTTCTTTTTGTTAAAACAGTTTTTCCGTAAGGAAGCGGTAAATCTGTGCGTTGTCCTTTTGCCAGTTTGAACAGATGCCCGAGGCGATTTCCTCGGTGGGAACGGTAAGTTTTATTTCCACCAGGTTCCGGCCGCGGTCTTTTGCAACCAGGGAGGCTTCATATTCGCCGTTTAAGGTGCGTCTGTAGTTTGAAAGAACGGAAGAAGAGGTGTTGATTTCCGTCCGGTGTTCTTTTAAATAGTTCTCAATGTCCGAACGGATTTCCTCGTTTAAATTCCCGAGAAAAAGATTCAGGGCGTTTCTGCCTTCCGATGTTATGGAAAGGAAAGTCGCATTTCCTTTCTTCTCGGCGGAAAGGAAACTTCCTTCCGTAAGTTCGCCGATGGCGGTCTGGACGGTCAGGTAATCCGTGTAATTCTGGTCAATGATACAGTTCCCGACCAGGGTTTTTTTAACCGAATCTTTGGCAACATCCAGAATATAGAGAATCATTAACTTGTATAAGGTAAGCGGTTCCTGCATGTCGGCCTCCGGTAAATGTAAAATTCGGTTTCTTATCAGATGTAATCTGATTTTTTATGTCTGATCTGACTGCTTTTTATTTTATGTGTGACCTGACTGCCTCGGCCACAACCTGTGCAACGGTGGGGTAGAAGGCTTCGGGCAGAATGTTGTTTTCGTTTAATTCGTCATCGGGAATTAAGTTTGCAATGGCATTTGCTGCAGCAAGCTTCATTTCCTCGGTAATCTGTCTGGCTCTTCCTTCCAAAGCTCCTTTGAAAATGCCCGGGAAGGCGATGACGTTGTTTACCTGATTCGGGAAATCGCTGCGTCCGGTTCCCACAACCTTCGCACCGGCTGCTTTTGCCACATCCGGCATGATTTCCGGAACGGGGTTGGCCATCGCGAAGAGGATGGAGTCTTTGTTCATGGAAGCAACCATTTCGGGAGATACGAGGTTCGGAGCGGATACGCCGACGAAGACATCGGCACCTTTTAAGGCATCCGCAAGCGTACCGGTTTCATGATTTAAATTGGTGACTTCCATCATTTTCTTCTGCATCCAGTTCAGTCCTTCGGAGGATGCATCCAGGATTCCGGACTTATCGCACATGATCACGTTGGTAAAGCCGTAACGCAGAAGCAGTTTGGTGATGGCGACACCGGCGCTTCCGGCACCGTTTACGACAACCCTGCATTCTTCTTTTTTCTTTCCGGTTACTTTCAGGGCATTGATCAAGCCCGCTAAAACCACGATGGCGGTTCCGTGCTGGTCATCGTGAAAAACGGGGATGTCCAGCATTTCTTTTAAGCGCTCCTCGATTTCAAAGCAGCGGGGAGCGGAAATATCTTCCAGATTGATGCCGCCGAAGCCGGGGGCTAAATATTTTACGGCCTTGATGATTTCCTCGGTATCCTGCGTGTCAAGGCAGATGGGAATTGCATTGACGCCGCCGAATTCCTTAAATAAAACGGCCTTTCCTTCCATGACGGGCATTGCGGCATAAGGTCCGATGTTACCGAGCCCCAAAACGGCGCTTCCGTCGGAAACGACGGCAACGGTATTTGCTTTCATGGTATAGATGTATGCTTTCTCGGGATCCTGTGCAATTACCTTGCAGGGTTCCGCAACTCCGGGGGTGTAGGCGAGTGCCAGATCTTCCCTGGAATTAACTTTTGCTTTGGAGGTAACGTTTAATTTACCGTTCCACTCTTCGTGTAGTTTCAGTGCCTGTTCCGCATTAGTCATGGGAGTTCTCCTTTTTTCTTACGGTTTCTTCAAAATGTAATCCATAAAGATTATACCCGAAATAAAATGATTTTCAATCTCCCCCTTTTCATTTTTCCGAACGTGATGTATAATATATTTGCCTGCGAGTGGCAGGTGTATCTATTGTATCATGGTTACCGAACAATCTAGGTAGAAATCCCGTTTTGGAAAGAAAGTTTATAATTTTTAAAGAGGGGTAGAGTATATGCGAGAAAAGTATGAGACACTCAGTTTGTCTGCTTTAAGAGCAGTTGTAAAGGAAATCGGCGTGAAAGGGTATACTTCCATGAAAAAGGAAGAACTCGTGGATATTCTTGTGGCCGAGGAAGCGAAGCAGAAATTAAAAGACAGCAGTCCGAAGCCGGTTGCCGGAAAAGAGACCGAGGCAGAGAAAAAGCCCGTCGAAGAGAAGAAACCGGCTGAAGAGAGAAAGCCTGTTGAAGAGAGAAAGCCTGTTGAAGAGAGAAAACCTGCCGAAGAAAGAAAATTTTCCGAAGACAGAAAGCCTGTCGATGAGAAAAAATCTGCACAGGCGGAAGAGAGTGAAGAGGACATCTCCTCTCTTGACAGTAACGTTACGGTATGCGGCATCATCGAAGTTATGCCGGACGGATTCGGTTTCATCCGAAGCGAGAATTATCTGCCCGGAAGCAATGACGTATATGTGGCACCGGCGACGGTAAAACGTTTCGGAATCAAAACCGGTGACATGATTGAAGGCAACACGAAAGTCAAGGCACCCACCGAGAAATTCTCGGCCCTTCTTTATGTAAAGAAAATAAACGGATATTCGCCCGAAAGCATCGCGCACCGCTATGCGTTCGAGAACATGACACCGATTTTCCCCGATGAGAAAATTCGTCTGGATATTCCGGGAGCCCCTGTTTCCATGCGTATTATGGATCTGATGTCTCCCGTGGGCAAGGGCCAGAGAGGTATGATCGTTTCACCTCCGAAGGCAGGTAAAACCACGCTGTTAAAGGCCGTTGCGAAATGCGTGAAGCATTCCAATCCGGATATGCACATGATTATCCTTCTGATTGACGAGCGTCCCGAGGAAGTTACCGATATTAAGGAAGCAATCATGGGACCGAACGTGGAAGTAATCTATTCCACCTTCGACGAGACACCGGAACATCACAAAAGAGTTTCCGAAATGGTAATTGAACGTGCAAAGAGACTTGTGGAGCATAAAGAGGATGTCATCATTCTTCTGGACTCCATTACAAGACTGACCAGAGCCTATAACCAGGTAATTCCGCCCAGCGGACGTACGTTATCCGGTGGTCTGGATCCCGCGGCACTTCATATGCCGAAGCGCTTCTTCGGTGCGGCCAGAAACATGAGAGAGGGCGGCAGCCTTACCATTCTTGCCACGGCACTTGTGGATACGGGCTCAAAGATGGATGACGTGGTTTATGAGGAATTCAAGGGAACCGG
>DLBG01000107.1 GCA_002494135.1 Lachnospiraceae bacterium UBA7027 | reverse complement strand
AACAACCCGATGGTTGGTATGACCGTTTCTACCGCAGTTTCCATCGAAGAAGCTGCAAAGGCAGGAAAGTTCTAAGTTTTGAATTGATTTTAAAAGGAACACGGGGAGCGGGGATATCCGCTCCCTGTTTTTTTGCTTTTTTATAATTGTTCCATAAAATACGCGTCGTGAAACGTTTCTTTTTCGGAGGAGATAATTCTGTCCGAAATGCGGATGAAATTACCTTCAATCAAAATAAAAAGGGGATAAAAATGAAAAAGCGAATTCTTCAAATGACAGCAATTCTGACTGCCGTAATGATGTTATCCGCAGGCTGCAGGGCAGGAAGAGGCGTGGATCCAAAACTTCCTTTATCTTCCGAAGCACAAAGCGGCCCGGAAGAGATCCGGACGGAAGCGGAGATTCCGGAAAACAATGCAAAAGAAGGTTACAGCGTTAACTTAACCGAAGGAAAAGGCGGAGAAGCGGTGGAAGTATCGGCTCCGACAACTTCCGAAACAGCCGGACTCGGTGAAGCATCGTTTGCTTTATTAAGCAGGCTTCTTTCCGATGCGGAACAAAACGAAAACGTCTTAATTTCGCCGCTTTCTGTTTTCATGGCGCTCGGAATGACCGAAAACGGAGCTGACGGGGAAACCTTAAAGCAGATGGAAAAGTATGTAAACGGAGGAATCGGTCTGCAGCAGATGAACGCCGTTATGGCATTTTACAGACAGAAAATGAACGCCTCCGAAAATGTTTCATGGAATATTGCAAACTCTCTCTGGATCAAAGATGACGGAAATATCAATCCGAAGGAGGAGTTTTTAAATCATACGGTGGATTATTACGGTGCCGAAGTTTACAAGGCGGCATTCAATCAGGGAACCGTTGATGACATTAACAGCTGGGTTAAGAAAAACACCGATGAAATGATTCCCGAGATTTTAGACCAGATTCCGCCCAATGCTTTTATGTATCTTGTCAATGCGACAGCCTTCGAAGGTTCCTGGGCGGATGCATTTACGGACAGCGGAATCAAAGAGGATTACGATTTTACCAATGCAAACAGAAGCATCAGCAAGGTAACGATGATGCAGGGCGGTGCAAACGGATATTTTGAACTTGCGGGCGGCACCGGGTTTGTCAAAAACTATGAGGGCGGCGAATATGCCTTCGTAGGAATTCTGCCGAAAGAAGGGCAGAGTACGAAAGAGTACATCGATTCCCTCATGAAGAAAAAAGATGATTTTTCCAAGGCGGTTCGCGAGGCCGAAGGCGGAGAGATAATTATAAAATTGCCGAAATTCGAAAACGACTATGAAGCCAATCTTGCCAAAACCTATCAGCAGCTCGGTATGGATCTTCCGTTTTCGGATTCCGCGGATTTTACAAAGATGCTTGAAAATTCGAACGGAGATGAAAGAATCGGAAGAATTCTTCACAAAACACACATCGAAGTGGATCAAAACGGCACTAAGGCCGCTGCCGCAACGGTTGTAGAAATGAGATTCAAGAGCATGATTCCGGTCGGTGATGTGAAACACGTGGATCTGGACAGACCGTTCGTGTATGCAATCGTCGATACCGAAACGGGGATACCGGTATTTATCGGCTGCCAGAACGAGATAAAATAGGAAAGCGGAAGCTTCCGGAGATGATTTTTCAAACAGAATCTTGCGTATGCGAAAAGCTTATGCTACAATCAGCACATGTCAGTTCTTTGACATGTGCTGTTTATTTATATTTCATATTCAGCCGGCAGATCGCCGAAATGTTTCACAATCATTAAAATACGGATTTTCGCGGAAAGAAGGGATGCCTTTGAAAGTGTTTTAGTGTCCTGTTTAAAGGACCGTAAAATATTTATACTGCATTTGTAATGAAAACTTAGGGGGAAAAAACGAAAGTTATAAAAACCTATTGACAAAAACGAACATTTGTTTTATTGTTAAAAACAGAACGGATGTTCATACCAAAAGGAGATTGAAAATGGAAAGAGAAGAGAAATTAAAAGCACTTGATGCCGCATTGTCACAGATTGAGAAGCAGTACGGAAAGGGTGCTGTCATGAAACTCGGAGATCCCGCATCTACCATGAATGTGGAGACCATTCCCACAGGATCTTTAAGTCTGGACATTGCGTTGGGACTCGGCGGAATTCCCAAGGGAAGAATCGTTGAGATTTTCGGACCGGAATCCTCCGGTAAAACGACCGTTACCCTTCATATGATTGCGGAAGTTCAGAAGCGCGGCGGTATCGCAGGCTTCATCGATGCGGAACATGCACTGGATCCCGCTTACGCCAAGGCAATCGGTGTGGACGTTGATAATATGTATATTTCCCAGCCGGACAACGGCGAACAGGCACTGGAAATCACCGAGACCATGGTTCGCTCCGGCGCAATTGATATTGTGGTAGTCGATTCCGTTGCAGCTCTGGTTCCCAAGGCGGAACTTGAAGGAGATATGGGCGATTCACATGTCGGCCTCCAGGCAAGACTGATGTCGCAGGCATTAAGAAAACTGACCGGTGCCATCGGAAGAAGCAATTGTACGGTGGTTTTCATCAACCAGCTTCGTGAAAAAGTGGGAGTGTTCTACGGCAATCCACAGGTTACGACCGGTGGTAACGCGCTGAAATTCTACAGTTCCGTTCGTATGGAAATCCGTCGTGTGGAACAGCTTAAAGCAGGCGGAGACATCATCGGTAACAGAACCAGGGCAAAAATCGTTAAGAATAAAATTGCTCCTCCTTTCAAAGAGGCGGAATTTGATATTATGTTCGGCGAAGGCATTTCGTTTGAAGGCGATGTGCTGGATCTTGCCACCGAAATCGGCGTGATTCAGAAGTCCGGAGCCTGGTATGCATACGAAGGAAATAAGATCGGCCAGGGCCGTGATAATGCAAAGACCTTCTTAAAAGAGAATCCGGACATCTGCAGACTTGTGGAACAGAAAGTCCGCGAACATTACGGTCTGTCCGGAACAGCTTCCGAAACGGATTTAAAGGAAGGGGAAGAAGCTCCGAAGAAAGCAACGTCCAGAAAGAAAGGAACGATTGCTGACGCGGCGGAAGTAGACTGATGGTTGTAAGTGATATTGTTTCACGGAATAAATCAAAGGTAACCGTTTATCTTGACGGAGAAATCGCCTTTGTTTTATACAAAGGCGATTTGCACAGATACGGCCTTGAAACTGGCAGCGAAATTCGGGAAGATGCTTATGATGAGATTCTCCGGGAAGTTTTGCCGAAAAGGGCTCTGGACCGTTCCTGTAAGCTGTTGCTGTCTAAGGATTATACCGAAAGACAGATCAGGGAGAAACTTTTGGGAGACGGCTATCCGGAAGAAGTCATAGTAAAAACCGTGGAACGTCTGAAAAAAGAAAGATTTTTGGATGATACAAGATATGCGGAGAATTTTATTTATTCCTGTTCGAAGAAAAAAAGCAGGAACAGGCTTTTTGCCGACCTTGCCTTAAAGGGTGTTTCCAGGGAAGAGGCGGAAGAGATTTACGAGCGGCTTTTGGACTGCGGAGATATCGACGGGGAATCGGAAACGGTTCTTAAATATTTAAAGAAAAAGCATGTGAATCCTTCGTCTCTGGAATACGAAGAACGTGAAAAATTGTTTGCATCCGTGATGCGAAAAGGGTTTTCCTATGATTCCGTAAAGGTGGCCATGGCAATGCTTGAAGAAGAATAATTCCGATAAATAAGGGGCGTGAAACATTTTCATGCCTCTTTCATTATTTGTTTATAATGTTTCACGGAGACCTAAAATTGCTTGACATAATGTTTTTGCAAGTATAAAATGTAAATGTTGTATTATAGGTAATTATGGCAAATTGTTGTGTTGTGCAGTTTGTCAGATTAATACTTGTTCTATGAAAATTAAATAAGGAGGTGCTCCTGCAAATGGGCAAAGTTAGCATTACTTTAATGCTGATCATCGTCCTTGTTGCAGTGATTGTAACCGCTGCAGTTACCTATCTGGTTGCCAATGCGATTCGAAACGCAAAGGATAAGAAAACCGTTGAAAATGCAGAGAACAAAGCCAGAAAGATTTATGATGACGCTTTGAAGGCTGCTGAAGAAAAGAAAAGAGAGGGACTGCTTGAAATCAAAGAGGAATCGATCAAGGCCAAGAATGAACTGGATCGTGAAATCAAGGATCGAAGAGCGGAAGCACAGCGTTTTGAAAGAAGAGTTCAGCAGAAAGAAGAAAGTGTTGAGAAGAAGCTGGATGCTTTGGAAAAACGTGAACAGTCACTCACCGCAAGGGAAGAGGATTTAGCAAAGAAGAAGGAAGTAATTTCCAAGTTAAACGAGCAAAGATTGCAGGAACTGGAACGAATTTCCGGTTTAACCTCTGAACAAGCAAAAGATTATCTGTTAAAAATTGTTGAAGACGACGTGAAACACGAAACGGCCGTTCTCATTAAGGAAATGGAGAACAAGGCCAAGGAAGAAGCGGATAAGAAAGCGAAGGAATATGTGATTTCGGCCATTCAGAAATGTGCGGCAGACCATGTATCCGAAGCTGCGATTTCCGTGGTCCAGCTTCCCAGTGACGAAATGAAGGGCAGAATCATCGGTCGTGAGGGACGTAATATTAAGACTCTCGAGACTATGACGGGTGTGGAACTGATTATCGACGATACTCCGGAAGCGGTGGTATTGTCCGGATTTGATCCGATTCGAAGAGAAGTTGCCAGAATTGCACTGGAAAGATTGATTGTAGACGGACGAATCCATCCCGCAAGGATTGAAGAAGCCGTTGAAAAGGCCAGAAAAGAAGTGGAAACCGTCATGAAGGAAGAAGGCGAAGCAGCCTGCCTGGATGTCGGAGTTCACGGAATTCATCCGGAACTGGTAAGATTGCTCGGAAAGATGAAGTTTCGAACCAGCTATGGACAGAATATGTTGCGTCACTCCGTGGAAGTGGCTCAGTTATGCGGTTTGCTTGCCGCTGAACTGGGACTTGATGTCAGAGTGGCAAAACGAGCAGGTCTTTTACATGATATCGGTAAGGCGGTGGATCATGAGATGGAAGGTTCTCACGTACAGCTTGGTACCGAGCTCTGCAGAAAGTATAAAGAATCTGCAACGGTTATCAATGCGGTTGAAGCCCATCACGGCGACGTAGAGCCTACATCCCTCATAGCATGCATCGTTCAGGCGGCGGATGCAATTTCCGCAGCAAGACCCGGCGCAAGAAGAGAAACACTTGAAACCTATACAACACGTCTTAAACAATTAGAGGATATCTCAAACTCCTTCAAGGGAGTAGATAAGTCATTTGCTATTCAGGCAGGTCGTGAAATTCGTGTAATGGTAGTTCCTGAACAGATCACCGACGACGATATGGTATTACTCGCAAGAGATATTTCCAAGAAGATTGAAGATGAATTGGAATATCCCGGACAGATCAAGGTAAGTGTGATTCGAGAATCCAGAGTCGTAGATTATGCGAAGTAAGTTTAATTAAGACCGGTGGCGGATATCCGCCGCCGGTTTTTTATGCAAATGCCCGAATGGGAGACCTGGATTTACAAGGAGGTATATATGGAAAAAATGAAGCGAATCGACCGTCGTCTGGTTGCACACGGCCATATTCTGGACTATTACGAGGATACCATCGAGGTTCCGAACGGAAATATCGCACACTGGGATTTTATCGGCCATAAGGGCGCCGCTGCGGTAATTCCCGTTCTTCCGGGCGGTGACATTCTGATGGTCAGACAATACAGAAATGCACTGGATCGTGAGACAATCGAAATTCCGGCAGGCGGTATAAATGACGGAGAGAATCCGTATGACTGCGCCATGAGGGAACTGACAGAGGAGACCGGTTACAGTGTGGATAAAATGGACTTTCTGATTTCGGTCTGTACAACGGTTGCTTTCTGCAATGAAAAAATCCCCATCTATGTGGCGTTTATAAAAGGAGAACAGGGCAGCCAGCATCTGGACGAAGACGAATATATCAATGTCGAGCCGTGGAAGGTGGAAGATCTGTGTAAATTAATCTATGCCGGCGAGTTAAATGATTCCAAAACAGTAGCCGCGATTCTTGCTTACAAGGACAAATACTGCAGATAAGGCATAAAACGGCCGGACGGAAGATGCCCGGTTTGTTGACTGCTGACTTTTGAAGTCAACAAAATCAGGTTGTCATAACGGAACAAAATGAAACGATTTTATGTCAAATTTATTAAAAATATTAAGTTTACGTAAAAAAATTTTATGTAAAAAACAACAAGATATTGACAGAAATGAATGAGCAAAACGACATCTTGTGAAAGCCTTGATTTATAAGGATTTTTTGGCATTTTCCTTGAAAAAATCCGTTGATTTTCCGTAAAAATCCATATATAATGAAACTTGCACGGTCAACGATTTACATAATTCCTTGACCAGAAAGTCAAATAATCTTTGACTGATTTACAGTAAGGATAGTCAGCGGATGGAAAAACAAATCGATGCATTGATTGATTTCATGCATGAGAAGAAGAATACATCAAAAAATACTGAATTATCTTACAGACGTGATTTGGTAAAGCTTGTTGCTTTCCTGCAACAGGATTTGGGGAAGAAAAATTTCGGAGAGGTTACAGCAGACGATCTGGCTGCCTACATTGCCCATATGTATGAGCAGAATGCGGCACCTACGTCGATTTCTCGAAGCATTGCATCTACCAAGGCTTTGTTTTTATTCTTAACCGACACCGGCGTAATAAAGGAAGACGTTGCGCTGAATTTAAAATCGCCGAAGATTGAGAAGAAAGAGCCTGCCATTCTTTCGAAGAAGGATGTGATGAAGCTTTTGGACCAGCCTTCCGGAAATGCCCCGAAACAGATCCGGGACAAGGCAATGTTAGAGCTTCTGTACGCAACCGGAATTCGTGTTTCGGAACTGATTTCCCTAAAAACCACGGACGTAAACCTTTCCATGAGCTTTATTGTATGCCGCGATGCCCATAAGGAACGCATTATTCCTTTCGGCGCGAAGGCAAGGGACGCTTTGATGAATTATCTCTCGGGCGCAAGAGAAGCCATGCTGGAAGATAAAACCTCGCAGATTCTGTTTGCGAACTGCTCCGGCGAGAGCATGAGCCGTCAGGGATTCTGGAAGATTATTAAGTATTACGCGAAGAAAGCGGGTATAGAGGCGGATATCACACCGCACACCCTGCGTCATTCCTTCGCGGCGCATTTGGTGGAAAACGGTGCGGATTTAAAGAGCGTTCAGGAAATGCTCGGTCATTCCGATATTTCCACGACACAGGTATACTTAAACATGACGCAGAACAGGCTGCGTGAGGTATACGACAAGACGCATCCGAGAAGCTGATTTAAAAAGGCACCGACCGGTGCCTTTTTTGCTGTCTTTAACTCTTATCGCTTTTTCTTATGGCATTTACAAATTGAGAAATTCCGGCCTGCGTTTTTCAAATACGCAATAGTATTTAAAGCCGGCCTCTTTTAAAATGGCCTCCGCTTTGTCAAAACCGTAGGAAACGTATTCCGGTTTGTGGGCATCGGCCCCGATTGTGATGATTTCGCCGCCGAGTTCGCGGTAGAAGCGGATGGCTTCGGGGCAGGGATTGGTATTGGCAATTCCTTTATAGAGTCCGGCCGTATTTAATTCGATTCCCTTGCCGGTTTCGATGATTTTTTTAAAAATCACCTCGAATATGTCCCGAAAATCCTCAAACCGGTAGGTATATTCTCCGATACGGTCCTTCGGCAGATACCGTACGATATAATCAAGGTGTCCGTAGATGTCATAGTCAGGATAGGAGCTTACGTTCTGCAATATTTCCTCAAAATACATCCGGATGCCCTCTTTTAAGGAGATTCCGTCGTAATAGGATGGATAGTAGGGATCCTTTTTTTGGCAGACGTGGCTCGAGGCGATGACGAAGTCAAACGGATAGCGTGAAACATATTCGGACAGTTTATCATGGATATCCGGCTGTACACCGAGTTCGACACCGAAACAGAGCGAAATCCGGTCCCCGTAAATTCTGTTTAACCGGGTGAATTCCTCCAGATATTTGTCCGTATCCAGATCAAACATCCCTTTTTCTTCGGGTTTTACATAAATAAAATCGGGATCGTTATGCTCCGTGAAACATATTTTACGAAGACCTTTGTCAATCGAGGAACGAATCATTTCTTCGGTCGGAGCGGTCGAATCACCCGAGTGATGAGAGTGCATATGGTAGTCAGCTGTAATCATGGTTTCTCCTTGCCGGCGCGCCTTGGGACATAAGGACTTTGGCATCCTGTGCCCCGTGAAACATTTTATGCGCCACGAACTACATTATACGGTATTTTACGGCTTTGTAAAATGACTTTGCCGGAGAGTTTTAATTTTTTGTTAAATGTAAAATATCTTCTTGAAATTCACACCGCAATCCGATAGAATAATTGTGCTGACAAAAATTTGACAATTCAAAATGGATTGCCAGCCGAAAATATTTTCAGGAGGAATTACAAATGGCAGTAAAAGTAGCAATTAATGGTTTTGGCCGTATCGGACGTCTTGCATTCAGACAGATGTT
>DLBG01000130.1 GCA_002494135.1 Lachnospiraceae bacterium UBA7027 | reverse complement strand
GCTTTTATTCGGTCTTCCGATTTCGGCGCTGCTCAGTTTCATCATCTATAAGAATATCCCCTCTCCGTCATCGGCATTTGAACTGAACTGCTTTACTTATATTCTTGTATCCCTCGGAGTATTTGCAATCGTCGGAATCAGCATGTTTTTATCGGCAGGAAAGACCGGCAACGATTCGATTATCGATGTACTGAAGGAAGATATCTGCTAAAGAACCCGTCTTTATCAGATCAGTGTCTTATAAAATTTGATGATGAATTTCGTTCCGACTCCCTCTGTACTTTCCACGGTAATCTCGCCCTGCTCGCCTTCGATGACGGACTTTGAAAGAGCTAGGCCGATTCCCACACTGTCTTTGCCGGCATTCTTTCCTTTGTAAAACCGCTCGAAAATATGCGGAATATCTTCTCCGGCAATGCCACAGCCCGTGTCTGTTACGGTAAGCTGCGTATAAATATTGGTGTCAACCGTTGATATCGACAGTTCGCCGCCGTCGTCCATATGCTCGATGCAGTTTTTGATAATATTCTGGATTGCTTCGACAGTCCAGTTTTTATCGCATCGAATGGGAATGTCGGAAATATCGTTTTTTAACCGAATGTTTCTTAATTCAAACTGAATCCCGAAAGGCTTTATTGACTCTTCGATCAGCCCGACGGATGAAACATCTTCTTTTTTCAATACAATTGTACCGGCATCAAACTTAGAGAGTTTCAGAAGCGTCTGTATCAGCCAGTTCATTCTGTTAAGCTGCGAGGACTGGGTTTTAAGAAACTCACATCTTTTGTTTTCATCCTGCTCATCCACCAGAAGATCGTTCATAACCATCATGGACGTAAGCGGTGTTTTTAGCTGATGGCTGATATCGGCAATGGCCGCCGCAAGGTTCTTTTTATCATCCGAAATCAGTTCCTTCTGATACTTTAAAGTCGAAGTCGTCTTGTAAATATTCGTCTTTAAAATCGACAGTTCGCCTTCTTCCTGATCCAGGATTTCATTGTCTTCATTATTCTCAAGTACACGTACCAGATAATCGTTTAATTTCTCAATATCCTTATATCTTTTTTTCGTATAAAAGAGAAAAAAGGCCAGTAAAATCATTCCTGTCACAAACACCGTGACAGCGGGAACCGGACCTGAAAAGACAGCGCTTAAAACCGTAACAAGCACGATGAATGCGGCACTGATAATTATCAAATTGCGGAATTCTTTGTTTTTCATCTTTATTCTCTGACCGTGTCCGGTAACGGCTTCTTCCTTTCTATTTATCTACGATATATCCCATGCCCCG
Source organism: Lachnospiraceae bacterium UBA7027 (assembly GCA_002494135.1). Lineage (GTDB taxonomy): Bacteria > Bacillota > Clostridia > Lachnospirales > Lachnospiraceae > UBA3766. The sequence goes on along the minus strand of DLBG01000130.1, from coordinate 2,030 downwards.
AACCGTTCTGATTATCTTCGGATCCGAGGGGTCTTTTTCAATCTTGTCACGCAGTCTTTTTATATAAACCGTAAGTGTATTGTCATTTACAAAATCACCGCTTATATCCCACATACAGGATAACAGTTGATTTCTTGAAAGTACGACTCCCCGATTGTTTATAAATGTTAACAGAAGACGGTACTCAAGAGCCGTAAGCTCGATACTCTCTTCTTTGCCCGTATCCTCATCCTTCATCGTAACCTTTGCTTCATTGGTGTATATACAAAGATTTCCCAGTGTCTCAATGCCGGGTGCCGCATCGCTTCCTTTATCACCTTTTCCCGATCTTCGAAGAACACTCCTGATTCTGGCCATCAGTTCGTTAACCCTGAACGGCTTGCAGATATAATCGTCTGCACCTAGTTCCAGTCCCATGACAACATTCACTTCCGCATCGGCGGCAGTCAAAAAAATAACCGGAATATCTTCCGATTCTTTTAGAAATCTGCAGATATCATATCCGCTTCCGTCGGGAAGATTGATATCCAGAATACTTAAGTCGTATTCTTTTATTTTCCATGCTGCCTTTGCTTCGGCGGCTGTTTTTACATGCGTGACCTCATATCCTTCTTTTTCCAGAGAATACTTAAGCCCCATAGCGATTGCATCATCATCTTCAAGCAAAAATATTTTCATAACCTTCTCCATTTTGGTCCAGGGGGACGGGGTTAGTGGGCCATTTTTTATTACAAATAACCAAACTGTTTATAAATACTGAACGGTAATAAATCCTTCAATTATGTTATTCACTTCTTCCGGATTGTCCGTGTTGGAATTATGTCCCGCCCCTATTATCCACTCAATGGGTATTCCCGACTGTTCAGCCCACACGGCGTTGTAACGTTTTGTAAAGCCGACATGGTCCTTTGTGCCGCAGATTAAAAGCGAAGGGCATGTGATTTCATAGGGCAATTCGGACTTTATCGCCTGAGCCACAATATTAAATCCGTGACCGGCGAGTTTAGCATACCTGGCCTGATCTTTATCGTAAGTTAGCATCATTCTGTACATGCATCCTCTTCCGTAGCGCGTGGTCGCAACGCCGTCCGTACCATGACGCATCAGCAGTTTCCACGGATACATTCTGTACATTGTCTCTGTATGTTCCAGCGATTTTAATTCCCACTCTTTGTAGTATTTTTTCTGAAGCGGTGCGGAATCAATCGAAATAAAACCTGCAATCTTTTCAGGGAAGAGTTCCGCATACATCTGTCCGACATATCCGCCCATTGACTGACCGATGATAATCGGATGTTCGTATCCTTCTTTTATGAGAATTTCATCAAGCCACCTTGCCTTGTCTTCAAGCGTAAAATCCATATCAAAAGGATAGGAAAACGCATGCCCCGGCGCATCCCAGACCAGAACGGAGCATTCCTCCCGGAAATACCGGATCTGCTTTATAAACAGCCTGTGATCCGCAGTCAGCCCGGGCAGAAATACAAGCTCGGGCGCATTTTCTTTCTTTTCATTTGTCCAGTAAACGATGGTTCCTTTGGATGTTATATGTCTTTTTCTTTTCATAATCTTTCTCCGGTTTTATTTTACAGGTATTTCATGCTTGGGCAGTCTCTTCTTAAACGGCCCATCAACCGTACACGGAATACCCACCTTCTTCAGTTCTTCCCGGAAGAGATTAACGTACTTATCCGTATTTAAAAGCTGCATAAAGCCGACATAAATCTTATCTGCCATAGCAGTAATCTCTATCGTAAAATGACCTTCGATAACAAAAACAAAAAACTCAACGTAATCCGCCAGTTCTCCCCAATCCATCAGCCCGGTGTAATTAGCAATGAAACTTCCGTGTTGTGCATCCTTTCCGGTAGAAAGGCTGTGTTTTGCCATATACTTCCTTTTGGCCTTAAGACCATGCTCTTTGTCAACCTCTTCATACAGTTCAAACAGTTTTTTTACCTGTGCATGGCTGACAGTCGGGTCTGTCTGAAGAATAATCTGTCCTCTGGTTCTTGTTCCCAGTTTTTCCA
>DLBG01000055.1 GCA_002494135.1 Lachnospiraceae bacterium UBA7027 | reverse complement strand
CAATGTTGTAATCTGCCCCTTTGTAAGTAAGCGCATACTTAAGGGTAACATTCGGATGATCTTCAAGCCACTTCATGATTTCATAGGAAAGTCCGAAATCACCGGATACTTCCGCAACCGCTTCTTTACCGGATGTGGATGCGACTTCGGCTGCGATATTCAGCTGCGTCTTCATCGGCTTGAACCAGAACTGGTCTTCCGAAGAAGAAGCCGGCTTGGGTAAACATACAGAAATATGGGGAAACCAATCCGTAATCAAATTAGTTGCAACAACACAAGTGGGAGAAACAAGTTCATAACTCCAATTCTCGTTGACTTCATAATCAATAATTTTCGACTCATCGATTGCAAAAGGCAGATAAAATGTAACTGTATCACCTGGTTCAAAATAATCCTTCCAATCAACTGCACCGATATAATACCTATAAGAATTCTCATCTGCCTCCCGGCGATGACCATAATATTCATAATCCCCACTATCCTCTGCAACCGAAAGAACACACGAAGTAGTTGCAAAATATTCTTCTGTATCACGATCATACCACTCAATTACTCCGTTTATATTTGTGGCTGCTTTCGAAACAATAGATAATGACATTACAGGAATCAAGGCCAATAACGTTCCTAACACGATAGCGAACATTTTCTTCATCTTCTTCATAAACGTACCTCCTGTTTATCCCGATTAAATCACGGTATGCATACAAAATCATGCACAACTTACAAAGATATTTTATTTCCTCTTCTTTGAATCTCTGCGGTTATATAAGATGATAAAAATAATAAATCCGATTAACAGCACTCCCCCGGCAATGATTCCGATCCAGGCCGGTAAAGGAAGACCTTTTTTAATAGCAGGCTCGGCAGGGACGGTTTCTTTGTCATCTACCGGTACAAAAGGAGCAATCTTCTCGGAACTCTTTTCGGAAGTATCTTCCCTGATTTCTTCTTTCTTATCTCCTTTTTTATCCTCCTTTTTATCTTCCTGCTTCGGTTTTTCGTTCGATTTTTCCTCTGCAGGCTCCGTCGGAACCACTACCGGATTGGAAGACGGTTTGGACGGATTTACGGGTTTCACCTCTTCTTTCGCTGGCGTTGTAATGTGTTTGCAGACAACTCTTGCTCCGCAAACGGTGCAATACTGCACCTGATCATAACTTCCTTCCCTGCCCACAGCCGCGGGAACTTCATTCTCGATATGAATCTCACCCGGCGAATGATCTTTTGTACCAATCGTAATCTCATTCTTTGTCATTTCTTTCGAAAGTTTGGAATCCGTATAATACTTGTCTCCGCTCTTTTCATGAAGCAGCCAGTATTCCTTGTTTCCGCTTCCCGTACAGGTTGCGTCCTTTTTCCCGATATGTTCGATATAATGCTCATCGTCCACGGATTTTTTCTCGGAGCAGATTGCCCAGGCAAGATAAACCTCACAATAATGCGAAGGAGGCACAATGCCTGCATTATAAATCAGGGATGCAAGATTGTGAATATTGTTTTCCGTGCTGAAACTGCCACCCTCTTTGTAGAAAAGAAGATGGTTCACAATTTTGCGCACATCTGCCGTATGATTCCTTAACGTTGCGAAATAGCCATGCAGCGAATTGTGATATTCTTCACCGTAAGCTCCGGGAGCTTTTTCTTCAATTGCAGCAAACACATTGTTCTCGGCGTTTGTCAAAACCTGCGCCAAGCCCTCCTCCGCTGCCTGTGTTATGGTAAGAGAATTCTGGTTCTCATCCTTCAAAAGCAACGGCAGAAATGCCTCAATCATTCCGGCAAAATTGCCGCTGCCGTCAAGCATATCCCCTCCGTCTCCGACAGCATTGCCGAGGAAGGAAGTATCAATTGGATCCATCGGCATAAAAAAGGGAAGAATGCCAAGAATCGTAGACAATTGAGAATATAAATTGTATCTGGCACATTGCGCCGTCACTTCTGCTTCGGGATGATAATAAAGAAAGTCCTGCGTAAAAGTGGTTTCCCCGGTAGGGCCGTTGACAAACGTATCACATGCTCCGATCAGTGCGTCGCCGAGCGGCAAATTAGTCTCTGTAGAACAGTATCTTGAAAACAGTACGTCAAAATACAGCACAACCATGGAGGAACTGATATCCTGCTCATTTAAAGACTCTTTCAGTTTCTGAATCAGCGGAGTATCCTTATTCTCGGTAATATAGGTAGCGAACAGCAGGATAAAATCATCGGTTGTAAAGTTCTCGATATCATGCGTACCGATCCCTTTTCCGGAAAGCCAGTCAAGAAGCTCCAAAAGAGCTATGCTGACCGCTTCCGTTTCATTCTCCGCACGTCCCTCGGCAATCAATTCTTCGGATGCATAGGAAAGATACGTTAAAAGTAACGGTTTTACCAAAGCGGATGCATCGTCGCCGACAATGTCCGAACCAAACTGAAAGCCTACCATTCCGAATATTCCGGCAAAAGCTACCAGGGTATCCTGTGTTCCGTTCGCAGCAAATTCCGAATTGGTTCCGGCAACGCTGACCAGGGCATTGATTCTTTCATCCAAAACCTGCAGATAGCCCGCTTCTCCTTTGACATCACCCACAAAAAGGTTTTCATTGGAACGAAGCTGCTCCAAAACGGAAACTTCCGATGTTTCATCAATTGAGATATTTTTGATTTCGGAAGGATTCAATGTCACATCTTTGAAATTCAGGACATTGCCCTTCTGTAACGCCCGGACAGCATAATCACCGATATTCTGAAGCTCCGCCTCCATTTCCGCTTCACTTACGGAATAGGGCGCTTTTCTGAGATCCAGAACCTGTCCGAAACGCTCAAATCCCCAGTTTTTCGGAGGAAGCGCCGTAATTGTATCATAATCAAAAGTAATACTACGGACTCCGTTATAACATTCATCATGAATGTCCACGGTACCGCCCGCAGTATAATTCCATGCATCGCCGGGCGTATCGTACTCGGCATATTCTCCGCTTCTGGTTCCGGATACGCTGAACACTTCATTTTTGGAAGCACCGTTTTTCACGGTTCTCGGAGTCGCATACGTATAGCAGTAAACATCCTCCGGTGTAATGCTAACATCGGAGCCGAAATACTCAATTCCGCCACCCGCAAAGAATCCACCGATTAAATTGGCAACTGCTGCCCCGCGGCTGTAACCGGGAATCCAGACTTTTAAATTGCCTTTGATATTGTTCTTCTGAATATATTGTTTAACGAAACGTAAGTTTTCGTCTCTGGCAGCCTTGAAACCTTCATGAATATCGCCGCTTCCGACGTCAAAATTGCCGCCCCACTCCTGCTTGTATCCGGAACTGCGGGTTACAATCGCAAGTAAAGTATAATCCTTTCCGCCGACACTCATGGTTTTGCTTCCGACCGCAACGCCGGAAGAATTAACCATCATCTCCCTGTGGTAATACCGGTTATCCTCAATGTTTTCAAAGCCCATGGCCTTTAACATTTCCTTCACATTGTGTCCGCCGTCGGAAGTATCTTTTTCATATTTATCCGTTTCCGATCCGAAATAACTGTGGGATGACATGGCGACTTTGAGTGACAGCGTCGTCAAATGAGAACATCCGATGTAGGAAGAATGCATAAAGCAGTCATCCCTGTAAACAAACGATCCTTTTCCCTGAATATTTGAATTTTCACTCGAAGTATACTGAAAAGTGCCTTCCTTAACGTAGGATTTATCCGTTTCTTTTGCAAAAACGGCTGACGGCAGACTGATTGCAATAACAAAAGCCGCCATTGTAAGCGAAATGGCACGAACTCTGATTTTTCTCATAATTCTTTTCATATCGGATCCTCTCTTTGCCGGACAACTGATTTTCATTTCCACCACGCCCAGTAATCTTTCTCATTAAATGTTTCAAGGCACTTGTAAAGATTTGAAAATCTTGAGAATCTCATTGTGTCAATAATCTTGGAAAAATGATGCAGAACTTCTTCATCCACTGCCATATAGTACTCTTCATTCTCCAGGAAATAATGAAGGACAAATACATGCGGATAATTGTTTACATCAACGGGATCCGGATTCTCTGCTTCTTCCGGTCTTAATGATTTTTCAAATTTGGCTTCGCGGTCATTGTTGGATGAAACGATATTCTCTTTGTACACGGTACCGTTTAAGTCTGCGATTTTATAATAGAAACGCTCGGTATCCGCTTCCCGGTCATTCCTGCCGTAATCAATTGTCTTTCTGTTTTCAAACAGAACAACGACTTCTGCAATTTCAGCTTTCCCTTCTTTGACACATTTCAGGAATTGCTCGATATCTTTTCCGTAATGCTTGATTGTGACTCTTGTCGTAATATTGTTCATTTCCGACTCTTCGCCGAGTTTCGGATCAAGTGTTGTAAAAGGCAAATTCGCAATACTGGGGCGGTTTAAATCCTTTTCGTATTCCGCTTTTCTTTTTTCATTAACCATCTTTTCGTATTCTTTCGCCTTCTCTATATTCTCTTTCAACTTGCTGAATAATCCCATAATCCGTCACCTCATTTCCTTCTGCTTTCATAAAATCGCCAAACTGCCATGGGGAGTGTCAAAAACCAATCAAACTAACAGGACAATAATACGCATTTCTATTAAGCGGAAATACCTTATCTGATGTGTCAATAATAAGACCGATTTCAACCGGCATTTTATATTGATTGAGAATTTGAAAATTCTTATCAGCCTTATCTTTACCTATACCTTTTTTTATCTCTATCGGATACAATGATTGATCTTTCACATAGATAAGATCAACCTCTTTTTGATCTCTGTCCCGATAGTAGAAAAGTGTATTTTCTATTCTTTTTCCGGCATTTCTAATGCTCTTTACAATTTCGTCAACAACATATGTCTCAAAAAAAGCACCTGCCATCGCCGAATCTTCAAGTATTTTTGAATCTGACCAGCCACATAAAAATGCGCATAGTCCTGTGTCCATAAAATACATTTTGGGAGTTTTTATAATTCTCTTTGCCAAATTGCTTGCGTATGGTTGTAAAATCATTATGATTCCGGAAGCTTCTAATATAGATATCCAATTCTTGGAAGTTCTTGCGTCAATTCCCACCGCATTGCCTATTTCTGTATAATCAAGTTGTTGTGATGTACGTAATGCTACAATCCTCATAAACTTTCTAAAATCATCCAGCCTTCCAACATTAATCATACGACTGACATCTTTTTCAAGATATGTCGAAATATAACTTTCAAAGAAAGTATCTCTGTTAGGCCTTTTTATCCAATATTCCGGCATTCCGCCAAGATATATCTCTTCAAAGATTTCATGTCTGTTCTTCGGAACAAACTCTTTCTGTTTAGCCTGAAGTATTTTTATATCAGGCACAAATTCATCACCCAATTTTTTTAACTTTTCACACTCAGAAAAGGAAGTTACTTCTATCAATGCTGTTCTTCCTGCCAATGTCTCAGATGCGTTCTCGCGTATCTCATGGGTATTTGAACCGGTAAGAATATACATAAGTTTTACAGGTAAACTCTCATTTACACTTTTGAGTTTTTGTTCATCAATTCTTATCTTTATAGTTTCCATCAGGTCAGGAACCTTTTGAATCTCATCAATAATAAGCGGCATGCCATGTGAATTCAAAAATAATTCAGGGTCATCTGTAGCCAAAATTCTCTCCTTACTATTGTCCAATGTAACATACTCATAATCCGGATAAAGATTTCTAATCATAGTCGATTTTCCGGTCTGTCTTGCACCATATAACGTGATACAAGCATATTCACTTGCTGTTTCTATTATTTTTTTTTCGAGTTGTCTATGATAATACATCTTGATTCTCCCTGATTTTTTCTATATCGCTTTCTATATTTTCATTATATAATAAATTACGGCAAAATCAACATCCAAATGTAGTTTTTGCCGTAACATGTTTTTGATTCGAATTTTCAATAATAAAATCGCCTGCCTGCAATTTTATTTACCAAGAAAATCTTTGCTCTTCCTCAGTTTCTAAGTCAATGACGTTCATGATTTTTTTGCGGTTATCCGCATTTTTCTATCAAAGCACCGGAAATATAGTCCAACGCATCGGAGAGTTTTTGGATCTTACGGAATCTGCAAATACAGTAAATATCTGTGGAGGACGGTAACCCGGCTGTTATTTCTGTCATAATTGCTTCAAAATCTTTGTTTTCAGCCATCTCATTTGCATTTCGTCTTTGACAAAATCCTGAAAAGCACTGCAAACCTTGCTCATATCATCTTCCAGATACTGAACTCCTTTAACAATGATACCAACCGGAACTCCATACATCGCATCAGCCATTGCACCCGCTATTGCCGCAATGGTATCCGTATCTCCGCCTAAAGAAACCGCATTTCTAACCACATCTTCATAGGATTCCCCTTCGAAGAAGGATACCAAAGCCTTCGGCAGGGCATCCATACAGGATTCGTCATGTTTATGAAGCGGTCTCATTTCATCCACGGTCCTGGATAAATCATATCCGAATTCTTTCATGACATATTCTTTGATTTTTTCTTTGGCTACGCCATTTCTTGCCAAAAACATCACTGCTGCGGTGCACTCGGCACCCTTAATTCCTTCCGGATGATTGTGGCTTACTTCTGCAGTTGCTTTTGCCACTTCACGGGTTCTTTCCAAAGAATCGTAAATCCAGCCCGCTCCGGATACTCTCATCGCCGATCCGTTTCCCCAACTGTTATAAGGCTCAGGGTTCTTAGAATGCACCCAGTAGATAAATCTCGCCCCGTATCCTGCGTTCGGGTACTTACGTCCCCACTTCTGCATGGACTTCACGCACTCTGCCTTGATGGTATCCGTATTGGCATCCTTTCCGGCGTTCATCAGGGCTTCCATAACGGCAATCGTCATTACGGAATCATCCGTCCAGTTACACTCCTCTGTCAGAAGTTCAAACTCCTTTGCCCAGGGTCCGCGATCAAATTCAAATCTGCTTCCGATAATATCTCCAAAAATCGCTCCGTACATTGTTTCGTCCTCCGTTTCTTTCGTTTCACTGTCAACTCTGTTCCTTTGATGAGTTAATCATACAACGAAAGTCCGGTTTTGATGTCTCCCGGCAGGAGACACTTTCAAAAAATGAACCACTAACCCGTTTCGGGTTGACCTCATGGCTCGTTGGTCCAAATCGAGTAGGGGAGATTTTCTCTCCCCTCTCACACCACCGTACGTGCCGTTCGGCATACGGCGGTTCAACATAACTTCAAAGCATGACGCTCATTGTAGTAATCAAGACAACTTATGAGTCCTGCTTTCGCCAGTATTTCTTTCGAAATTGCATTCCTAACACATGTTTTCTGCACAACCCACTGATAGCGGTCTCCGCAGTATGATGTCAGCCTTGCGAGGTCTTTATTCACCCCGAGTTTCTGCAATCCCCACTGTCTTTTCTTCGGTACCTTCCACTGTTTCCAGATGATTACCCGAAGTCTTGTTCTTAAATGGGCATCAATTTCTGCCAATACTGTTTTCATTGAGCCGAGGGCATAATAGTTTATCCATCCTCTTGTCATCTGATTGATTTTTACTATCTTCTCTCTTATGGTTCCGGGTTTGTTTCTACAGGTCAGTTCTTTCAGTTTTCTCTTAAGTCTTTGAACGGAGTCTCTATGCGGTCTGCATTTCCA
>DLBG01000062.1 GCA_002494135.1 Lachnospiraceae bacterium UBA7027 | reverse complement strand
TAGTGATCCCAGTGACCGGAGGTCTTGTAAAGATCCACGGTACCGACGCAGGGAGTTAAAACATGCTGATAGCCGAGTTTCTGCTCCTTGGTACGGATGTAATTTTCAAGTTCCTGCCAGATGATGTAGCCGTTCGGCAGATACATCGGAAGTCCGCGGCCTACCAGATCGTCGGACATAAAAATCTGCATGTCCTTGCCGATTTTACGATGGTCACGTTCCTTGGCCTCCTCGAGCAGTTTTAAGTGTTCTTCGAGTTCTTCCGGCGTCGGGAAGCAGACACCGTATACACGGTTCAAAACCTGCTTTGTGGCATCGCCTTTAAAATATGCACCGGAGTGCTTTACAAGTTTGAAATTACGGCAAAGCTTCACGTTATCAACGTGAGGTCCGCGGCAAAGGTCGGTAAAATCGCCCTGATCGTAGCAGGTGATGGTTCCGTCTTCCATGCCGGAAATCAAATCCATCTTATAGGGATCGTCTTTAAACATCTCCTCTGCTTCCGCCTTGCTGATCTCGCGGCGATAGATTTTTACACCGGTCTTTGCGACCTTCTTCATCTCTTTTTCAATTGCTTCCACGTCCTCGTCAGAGAGCATAATCTCGCCGAGATCCATGTCATAATAGAAACCTTCTTCAACAACCGGTCCTACCCAGAACTTTGCGTTCGGATACAGATGCTTTACAGCCTGTGCCATCAGGTGCGCACAGGAGTGGTTGAGTACGTGCAGTGCCTCATCTTCCTTGAAATTAACCATGATTTATAACTCCTTACTATGAAACCTTCAAAAGTCCTATCTTAATAAGATACCACCAAATGTCGGGATTAACAAGCCTAAAAACCTCTAATTCTTCCCTTTGTACTCGAAACCGAGAATCGTCAGGTCGTCAAACTGCGGCGCTTCGCCTACAAACGCATCCACGTCCATTTTCACGCCTGCCGCGGTCTGCTGCATATCCCGGTCGGTCAGGGAATTCAGCATATCCACAAGACGCGTCATTCCGTACATTTTTTCATTCGCATTCGTGGCCTCCGGCACACCATCCGTATAGGTAAAAATCTTATCTCCGGGTGCAAGCTCAAACTCGTAATCTCTGAATTTCAGTCCGCCCATGGTACCGACGGCAATATTATGCTTGGTTTTATGTTCTTCGTATTTTCCGCCTTTTCTGTAAATAACGGGATTTTCATGTCCTGCGTTGGCCTCCGTGACTTTACCCGTGGAGATTTCCACTATGGCAAGCCAGATGGTACAGAACATTTCCGCTTTGTTATGTTCACAGAGCTCATTGTTGACAAATTCGAGAATCTGAGCAGGAGTGCCGCCCATGCGGGTGCGGATGGTAATCAGAATGTTCGTAACCATCATGAACAAAGCCGCCGGAATTCCCTTTCCGGAAACATCGCCGATGGCCAGCGCAAGATGGTCGTCATCTATTAAGAAGAAGTTATAGAAATCGCCGCCCACTTCCTTTGCGGGGTCCATAGACGCGAAAAGATCAAATTCCGTACGGTCCGGAAATGCGGGGAAATCGTTCGGAAGGGATTCTTCCTGAATGCTTTTTGCAAAATTCAGCTCCGCTCCGATACGCTCTTTTTCCGCGGTAATTTCCGTTAAATCTTTTACATAATTTACCATGTCCGTTTCCATGGTATCGATGGAACCGGCAAGGTCTGCCAGAACTTCATAACGGCTGACAGCGCCGAGTTCTTCGCCTTTGGATTTCTCTCTTGCGAAACGGCTTGCCTCTTTGGAAACTTTTTTAATCGGGTTGATAAAACCGAAGCGAATCATGAATACCGCGCTGAGGCAGGCAATCAGACCCATCAAAACGGAAGTAATGGCAACGCTGATTAAATAAGGACGTCTGGCCTCACTTAACTCTCTTGCGGGACGCTGCATGCAAAGAATTCCCACAACATCACCTGCCGAATCCTTAACCGGAACCATGGTTGTGATGTGGGGATGCTGTCCATCCGTTGTTTTAATCCGGTACAACGTTTCGTATAATGACTCTTTATCGTAGAGCCTTTTGTACTTCGTCCGGTATTCATCGTTTGTGGTATCTCTCTTAAATCCGAGTTCCCACGGCGTATAGGACGTATTGTCAACGGAATTGTCCACAGAGTTAAACACACTGACAAATCTTCCGTAGTCACTGCGGTCCACAACGATTACATAGATCAGTGAAACATGTATTTTCGTACAATAAGAGTTCAGATATCTTAACGACTGTGCATATTCTTCCGGATATTCTCCGTCCAGATATGCCTCAAGGTGGTCTCCGTTTATAAGAGTCGTTGCGGTGTCCGCCATATGATAGGTGGACTCCGCATACTCCTTTTTAAACGACCTTGTAAAACTGATAACACCGATGACACTGACTATCAGTCCGAATATCACCAGAATAGCGATAACGACACCGATGATGTTAAAAGACAAACTTGACTTCGCTCTCTTAAAAAGTTTCAATATCTTTTACCTTCTTTGTACGTCTTTTTTATTCTGTTTGTTATTTCCCGAGACCCTTTCCTCCCTTTTGGGATTCGACTACGGGGCCGTGATGCTTCTTCAGAATGGGATCGATAGTACTTTTCTTGGAATTCTCGTAACGATTCTGATACAGGCTGGTTAGTTTCCAACTGTCTTCCTTCAACAGATTTTTAAGCCGGAAGTCCGGACCCTGCTTTTCGCCTTTCGCCAGTTTAAGTTGATCTTTGTACATTTTTTCCAATGCATTTACCAAAGTCGCATCGTTACGCATGGTTTGAAGTGCATCGCTTTTATATTTCGGATCCATTACCAGCTCTGCCATTCTTGCGGCATTGAAATCCGGATCACGGGAAGTCGCCTGCAGTTCGGAACGGACAATGTTATTATAGATTTGGACAGTAGCGGCATCTCTGAAATCTCTGAAATCGATTTTATTCATCTTATCGATAACACGATTCAGTTTTTCCTCTTCCATATCCTGGAATCTGTAGAACGGTCTTGACTGTTCCGAATATCTGCTGTATTTCGCCCGATCCTGCATCATTGCATCGTAGTTCTGCTGCTGAATCGGATCGATTTTCTTGATGTTCCTGCATTTGATTCGGTAGGAATTGAAGGTGTTAATCTTTCTTTGATGATCATCAAAGTACTTGTCCATCAGCTGATCGTTCTTCATGTTGGCCTTCCACTCGGGCACCGTGGTATCTTCCTTAAGTTCCTGTCCCCACTGGAGGCTGCCGTTTAAGTAATCGCCCTTATTAAATTTATAGTCCTTCAGTGCAGGGCTCTTGGAAAGCAGCTTTTTCTCATATGCCTCGACCTTCTTATTATAGTCATTTTCGTGCTGAAGATTCTTCTGCTCTGCCGCCTTGTTTATCTTAACATCATTTTCATACTTGGCAAGTTTGGCCTGATACTCTTTATACTTTTCATTATATTCGGCCACCTTCATGTTATAGTAATTTACGCGGTTCTCATAGTCTTTTACTTCCGCATCATATTCGCTTCTCTTCTTATCATATTCTGCCTTTTCCTTTTTCCACTCGGTCATATCCAGAATATACCTCGTTTCAAGGGAGTCTTTCTTCAGATCATAATCCTTCTTCTCCTCTACCCATTTGGCATGATCTTCATCATACGTCTTAATCCGTTCGTCATAGGTTCGAAGTCTCTGACTCACATTACTGTCGGCGGTAATTCGAAGCGCGTTCATACGGTTATCGTAATCCGTAATTCTCTGTTCTATATCCTTGTTCCACTCGTCGTTTATGCTCTTCTTCTCATCATACTCCGCTTTCTTTTCATCATATCTTTTCTTCATAAGATTATAATATTTCTGATCTTTTACGTATGCATTGTATCTGCGGAGTTCGTATTCGTATAAAGAGATTTCCTCTTCATCAGGCTTTAACTCGTGCTTCTTTTCTTCCGATTCTGCCTGCAGTTCATCCTCCCGAATGGCATTTTCGAGCATATCCTCAACAAAGCTGTAGTTTAAAGCATCGCTGTTATCATTTTCAACGATTGCATTATTATTCTCATCTACAACAATCTTCTCGGAAGGAAGTGCCTGTTTCTCGGAAATAATAACCGGATCGAGTTTTTCAACAAGCTTGTTCTTTTCATCTTCACCCAGCTTATCGTAATCAACATCATAATCAATGCCTGACTCGTCGGGAAGCTGTTTCTTAACGATAACTTTCTTTGTCTTAAGGGCCTCGTTTCTTTCGTACGCTTCTTTTTCCTTTACATACTTTATATGTTCCGGATTATTTAAATAGGACTGGTGAACGGTAACAAGATTTTCCATCTTGCTCTTATAATCATCCATTTCTTTGTCATAATCCAGATTGGCTTTTTCGTTCGCTGCAAGTTTTTCGTTGATGCGTGCTTCCTTATTCTGTTCGTAATCCGGATTTTTGCCGTTTAATGCCCGATCCTCTTCCTCAATCAGATCTCTTACCGGCTTAACGGCATTCTGGTATGCTTTTTCCTCTTCTAAATAGGTATTGTATTTTTCGAGGTTTTTCTCGTATTCCTCCAAAAACTGTTTCTTGACTTCCGGCGCCTTATTATAATCAAAGGCATGAGGAGCCATATTGTTATCATACCATTTTTTCTCTTCGATGTATTTCTTGTATTCCGGGGAATTCTCGTAATCCTTTTTTAACTTTGCGTTCTTTTCTAAAATTTCTTTATTGCGTTTTTCCCATTCCTTATGCTCCTGATAAAATGCCTGATAATCCGTATCGTACTGACTTCCGAGCTCCTCTTTCGCCCTATCATAAGCAGCTTTATCCGCTTCAAACTGAACGTAGTTTGCTTCGTTAACGGATTTCAGGTCCTCAACCTGTTTATCGTATTCATTACGTCTTATCTGATACTCATTCCATTTATCGATATATGCCTCAGCCGCTTCATTGAACTTATTCATCTCATTCTGATTCGCCTGATCCACTTCGGCACATCGGACTCCGTACTCTATCATTCTCTGCGGGAACGTGACATCGCGTTCTTCTACCCATGCATTATGGTCGTTTACCCATTCTCTGTGTCTTTCTTCATACTGTTGAACGCTGGCACTGCTGAATAATCTTGTGAAAAATCCCGGTCTTGCGGGTTCTTCCGGCTCTGTGCGAAGTACCGGCTTATCCGGATAAACCAAAAAGACCGGCTGGTCCGGTTCAACAGGCGGCTTACCGAGTTCAAAATCAGGTACTGCAAATTCAATCTTCGGCGGAAGCGGATGCTTAAATACCGGTTCATTCGGAATACGTTCGTAGTCCGGTTCCGTGGGAGCAATGGGAGGCTCAAGCACAGGTTTATATGGCTCCTTAACGGGAGTCGGTTTACGGATTAAAACCCGCTTAAATTCGGAAGGAAAAACAGGATCCTTCGCATTCCCAAGCTGTTCTTCCACTTTCGCGATTTCTTTTTCGATGGCAGGAGCAACCGGTTCCTTCATATCGTCGCGCGGCGGGTCCGGTTTTTCAACCTTTTCCGGCACTTTGAGCGTAAAACGGGGAATCGGAATATCCATATATTTATATTCCGGTTTTTCCACATCCGCACTGATTCTTTTAAATTCCTCGTCAACCAGCTGCGCTTTTATCTTTCCGCCCTTCCTGGGATTCTCGGGAATCTTTGGTTCCTCGCGAAGAGGTTTTAATTTCTCCATTTGGGGCATATCGCGAAGATATTCGGCAAACGGCTTGGGCATGTCGGGCGGCTGCGGCTTGAAAACATTAAACTCTCCGGGATGTTCCGGTTTTACGAGGGGTTCTTTTTTCGGCTGAAGCTTCATTCCACGTTTGTCTTTCGGAATAAATTCTTCATCCAGCTTTATATAATCTTTTAAGGACATTAATTTGCCGGAAACCTGGAATTCACCGGTATTCGGGTTATAAAGAAGCTGTCTGGGTTCGGTTTCGCCCAAAGGAATAAATACCAGTCTGCCTTTGGCAAGCTGTTGGTACAATGCATTCTCCAGTGCTCCTGCTGCCTGGCTGAACTCCTCCATTTTCTGGGGAGAATCCGGCATAAGACTGATATCTTCCATTCTCTGTAAGTAGTCTTTTATGGCAAGTTTGCCCACTTTGGACGTAGCAACAATTCTTTTCTTAACATCCTCGGGATCAGCTTCCAGATCAAAACCTAAGTTTTCTTTCATAATCTTATGAAAGTAATCCACATTTTGTTTGATTTTATACATGGAAGGCGTTCCGTGATAATTAGCTGCATTGCTGTCATTATCCGGAATCGGCGGGAACCAGCCGGATCCCTGCTTTAAATTATTGGCTGCAAGATTTGTTTTTTTGGTCGGCATATTCTTTTCCTCCCCCATTGTATTTGGAGATATTTCCGGCATACTCTGCCTTAATATAAAAACAGTTTATCTCCCACCGTCCAACAGATGTCCAACAAAAAAAGCGCCTTTCGCGCTTTTTTGTGCATTTTTTGTGTTTTTTTTGTAAACTGTTACCTTCTTGTGATGATTCTGTGAACATCTTGGTATCAATCCGTTTTTTTGAGCCGTAATGCGGTCTGTAGTTGTGTCACAGTGCATCCTTCGGACAGTTTCTGACACATTCCATACACAGGATGCATTCCGTACCGTTCTCTCTCTTTCTGCTGTTATCCGTCACGTCGACATTCATGGGACAGACTCTTTTACATTTGCCACAAGAAATACATTTATCCTTATCGCATTTAATCCGAAGCAGGGAGAAGTAACTCATCGGTTTTAAGAATACCGTAATCGGACAGATATATTTACAAAATGCCCTGTTATCCTTAAACGCAAAGGCCAGAATTACTCCGATTGCATAGTAAAGTATATTTCCCACTATAAACGCCCAGAACATGATTCTTTCGATATTTCCGACTTTTGCAAGAAACAGCGCCGCAACGAAAACCAGTGAAATCGCAAACGTAATATAACGGATCCACCCAATCTTTTTTCGCGGTTTTTCGGGAACCTTGTAAGGAAGAAAATCAAGCACCATGGCAGTCCAGCAGGCATATCCGCACCAGCCTCTTCCGAACAGGAGCGGTCCGAATATTTTCGCCACGGCGTAGTGAATCGTTGCCGCTTCGAACACCCCGGTAAACAGATAATACCAGAAGCCCTCAATCTGCATATTTTCGCGGCTGATTATCCCCAGATAGATTAACATGTACAATCCCACAAGAAGCTGCACAAAACGCCTGGCGTGTTTGTATTCTTTTATATAAAGAAAAACCCCCAGGGATATGGACAGTCCGATATAACTGAAATTAAAAAGATAAAAAATATTATTCTTCGTCAGCCACAGCGTTACCGCTACCGTTTCAAAAATCACCAGCATCATTACCGGTGGCCAGTATTTTTTCATAACATCATCTCCTGCTTTTTTTGTCCGGCGCGCTCTTGTCCGGAGTACCCTTGTCCGACATACTTTCGGTCGGTTTCCACTGATAAACCGCAAGATCTACCTTTCCGTCAATAACGGTTATCCCTTCCGCTTCCAGAAGTTTTGCCTGTTCTCCCAATCCTCCGAATGCGAATTCGCCCGCAAGTTCTCCTTTGGCATTCACGACACGAAAACACGGAACGTGTTCGGGATCGGGATTTTTATGAAGCGCATTTCCGACCGCGCGGGCCATCTTCCTGTCCCCTGCCAGTTGCGCAACCTGCGCATACGTGGCAACATGTCCGTACGGAATCTTTTTTACCGCTTCGTAGATTCTCTTTGAGGGACAGTCGCTGATAAGATCGTAGCTTTCGGCGATCATAAGTTTAATATCCCGTTTGGGAATGCTGCCGTCAAGGATGATGGTATTCCAGTGATCTTTGTTCTGATGATATCCGGGAATCACCGCCTTGTAAATGCTTCGCCAGAAAAACGCCTTTTCCGGATCCACCTTCACATTCAGGTTGATAAAGCCGTCCCTTTCATACGTCCACAGAAACGCCTTCCCGTTTCCCTTGTACCTGACCAGTTGCCAGTTCGGATCATGAAACGGAGCATCCTGATAGGTATCCGGAAAAGACAGACCGTATGCGATTGCCTCTTCTCTCGTTTTCATAAATATTCGTCTCTTTCTTTCCTGTATGGTCTATTATACACCTTTTTCCTTCCAGGGTTTCTTTCCGTCCAGCCACCCTTTTTCTTTCCAGTACCGCGTTTCCGTCGGAGAGGAATTCCAGCCCTTCTTTTGCATCATTCCCATCATTTTAAACAGAAACGCAGTCTTTATTCCGACGTTTGGTGCGCCGCTTTGACTTAATTTCCGGGCAAGCCGGTCCGTCATTTTACCGATCTTTTCCTTCTTATTTGCAGCAACTCCGTCCCAGTTCATTGCCTGAACCGCAATTCCGTACCCGTAGATTTTCGGGATTCCGAGATATACTAAACAATCCCTGACATCCTTTATGGCCGACTTAGTCCCTGTGCCGGCTGCGGTCGATACAATAACCGCCCGCTTCTTAAAACAGGATTCCATCGGTTTGTGAGACATCCATAAATCAAACGTAAGATCAAAAAATGATTTTAACGGAGCCGACATATGCATGCAATAGGTCGGTGTCGTAACAATCAGAATATCCGCCGCATCCAAGGCATCGATGATTCTCTTCTTTTCTTCATAATACGGACATGCCGCCTGATCTTCAATACACTGATAACATCCTGCGCAGAAATGATTCAAATCCTTCGGAAAGAAAAACTCCGTAATTTCATTTTCGCCTTCTGTTTTATCCGCAATCATCCGCCCGATATGATAGGTACTTCCTTTATGATTCTGTCCGTTGAGCATTACAATTTTCATTTCTGTCTGCCTCCGTAAATTCTTCCAAACTGTCTGAAATGCTTTTCAAGTAGTTTGCAGGCTTCCGCCTCCCTGTCCGGTTCTCTGTCGCATAATGTAAGCAACAGATAGATCGGCGAATAAAACTGAAGTGTCATCACATCCGTATCGGCGGATGCAAACGATCCGCCCGCTGCCATCAGTTTAAACAGCATCTTCTGGTAGGAAAAAGGCCCGTCCACATATTGCGAAGAATAAAGTGCAGCAAACTCTTTATTATGAAACTGCTCAATTGTCAGAATTTTTCGAAACCGGCTGGTATAATCATCATGCAGAAAATACAGAAACAGACCTGTCCCGATTTCCACAAGTCTGTCTTCCGAAATATTTTCATACAAAGAAGCGTCTGATGCGGGATTCATACCGTTAATGTTTAATGCTCCCGCCTGCTCTTCATATCTTTTGTTCATCTCCTCGATGATGGCATCAAAAATAGCCTGCTTGTTCCTGTAATGCTTGTATAAAGAAGGGGCTTTGATTCCGACTTTCTCGGCAATCTCGCCTACATATACGTTCGCATAACCCTTTTGTGAAAAGAGCGTTAAAGCCTCGTCTAAAATCCTGTGTTTTGTATCCATTTGCCGCTTCCTCTCTGTGTGGCCGATTCAGCTTATTCGTTGTTTTTGCTTATTCGCTGATTCGTTTAATTGGCTAATTTCGATTAGCCTCATTATAGGCTAATTCGAATTAGCTGTCAAGAGAAAAATAAGTTTACGAAATTATGTCTCTCTGTCATATACCTGTTCAAACTATTATCCGTCACAGATTTAAGCCACTCATCATATGACTTCATCTGATCCAGTAGCTCACTTTCGTTTATCGTTGTCTCCCCGTTTTCAAAAAATTCATTCTTAAAGGCAGCTGCCTCTGATTCAAATTCCTTTGCCGGTCTTTTAAGCGTTATCATTGGTATTCTCGGGAAAATCTTTGCTCCCGCGCAGAATAAGATCCGCCGATTTCATTTGAAATCGCATCAACGATGGTGTCTGACAGAAGGTATGTTATAATAAAAAACACACCAAGGATATAAAAAGGATACATCATTTATGTAACATGAATAATGAAATGAGGGTATAAAAGATGAAATACAGGAAAGACGGTTGGTTCAGAGTAATAATCAAATAATCAAAAGCTATTACTTCAGACCACGCAGGAAATCTTCGATGATTTCTTCACATTTTTCCGGTTCTGTTTTATATATAAAATGGCTGCCGGGAAGATAAGCTATTTCATAATTCCCCATCTTTTCAAGATAAGGAATCAGCTCTTTTTCATTTGCTTCTTTGGATTCCGGATCCGACAAATCACCGTCTCTTGAGGAAATATAGAGTTTCGGAACGTCTGTTTTCCGAAGTTCGTTCCATGCAGCATTTCTGTTTTTGTTGATGACCGAGCCTTCTTTTGCAACCGCATCGGAAGATATGGACAGTAATTGAAAAATACAATATGTGCGCCATTCTTCTTTCGAAAGGTTCGTATCATTGCTTAAAAGAACCGGAAGCAGAATATCGCCAATCCCCAGGTTAACGGCAATTTTATAAAGTGTATTTCCAAAAGAGCCTTCCCGCATTTCTTCTTCCGTTAACGGTTCCACATAGGTTCCGTCAATGTTGATGAATGCCCTGACTTCTTCGGGATACCTGCTTACCCAGTAAGATCCGTAGGTTGCGCCCATCGAATGTGCCATCAGAATATAAGGAGCTTCAATCCCGGATTCCTTCAATGCCTTACGATACTCTTCGACAATTACATCAATGCTTCTGTCATCTTTTATATCATCACTCGCATCCCAGCCGGGTCTTCCGATGTAGATAAACAGGTAGTCCTTCTCCAGTTTTTTTGCCATCGTTCTTAAATCCACCGACATCCCGGCGCCCATGCCGCTTAAGATAACAATTTTTCCTTTTCCGTTTTCATTCCCGACTTTTACGACATTTACGGAATACTCTCCGATGGAAATCGGATTGTAATACCCGTTTTCCGTCAGGTACTTCATGTCAATGCCATGCTTAATCTTGTGAAAAATAAACAAGCCACCCAATATCACTACAGCAATTATTAGAAGAATAAGGAATACTTTCCCTGGATTTACTCTTTTTTTCAGTCCGTTTTTCATGAGTTTTTTCTCCAATCAGAGCAAACCTTGTATCATAACGATACCACCCGTTTTTTGCATCTCTGCCATGTCCATTATTCAATATACCACATTTACGATTATCCAAAAAGCAAGATGACCCACCAGCCCCAAAGCCCTGTCCTTTAGGGCTTGCCCCTGGTTCACCCAAAACAAAAGAACCGCATGGTCTGCGGTTCCTTTGTTTTCGATGACATTCTGTTATTCTATGGAATCGGTCTTGAAAACGAATTTTACCTGACCGCTCATAGCACCCTGTTTGCCGGAATATGTGGTGTAATGATCGGATACATCAAGAATTGCTTTCACCCTGTCCGTAATACCCTCAAGGTCTTCTTCGATAACTGCCGTAAGCTTCTCAATGCCTTCTTCATTCAGCCTGTCAATTCCGTCCGAAAGCTCCCTGCTTCCGTTTTTAAGTTTGGTTACCCCATCAATGAGTTCGGGCATTTTGGAATCGATGGTTGCTGCTCCGTTATAAAGATCATTTGCTCCGCCTGCAAGCCGGTTTGTGCCGTCTTTTAAGCTGTCGGTTCCGTTCTTTAACTGTCCCGCACCGTCTGCAGCCTTTGCAACGCCGTCCGTATAGGCTTTCAGTCCGTTATAGAATTCCTTGTAGGAATCCAGCTGACCTTTCAGTTCCGCCAGCTGCTTTACCCCTTCGTTTGCGGCTTCCAGCGCACTCTTCGCCTCGTCACTCTGCATGCCCTTTTCAACGGCGCCTTCACGAATCTGTGCCTTTTCCTCGTTCGTAAGTTTTTTCAGCGCACCCTCAAGAATCTTTGCTTTTTCTTCCTCTGTCAGCAGCGCCTTTGCTCCTTCCAAAATCTTTGCCTTCTGTTCCTCGCTCAGCTGCTCTTTCGCACCCTTTTTGATTGCCTTTTTTTGCTCCTCGGTCAGCTTTGCCAGAGCACCATCGATGATCCGGTTCTTCTGTTCCTTGGTTAATGCAGCCTTCGCACCCTGCAAAATCTCCGCCTTCTGTTCCTCACTAAGCTCCTCTTTTGCACCGGCCAAAATTTCCGCCTTCTGCTCCTTGGTAAGGGCATTCAGAGCACCTTCCCGGATCTCTTCTTTCTCCTCATCCGTTAAAGAAGAAAGCTTTGCTTCCACTGCTTCATCCAGACTCTTTTCATCGATTCCCGGAGTCGCTTCGCTTATCTTTTGTCTTAAATACTCTCTGTATATAGATTCTGCAATTGAATCTATGTATGCTTTGTAAAATGTGTCCGCATTACCGGATATATAACTATTGATAACATCATCTTTGATGGATTCAAGATATGCTTCATACAAATCATCCGCATTGTTTTCAAGATACATTCTGTATATATCCTCTGCATTGTTTTCGATATATTTCTTATAAATATCGTCTTCAACGGACTTAAGATACTTGTCATAAACGCTATCGGCAATACTCTGAAGATACTGTCTGTATAAATCGTCACCCATTGCATCGACCTTATCTTCGACTGTCTTTCTTACTTCTTTATAAATGTTTTCTTTATCAAGATCTTTGATGAGCGAATCCAGCTTCTCATCATAATTCTCAATGGTTAACGTACCGACATTCAAACCTGCCCCGGCAATCTGCTTGTTTGCTTCTGCAAGAAGTGTTTCAAATACCTGCTTTGCGCCGTTGTTCAACGCATCGTTATTTGATTTTAAACTGTCCAGTCCGTTCTTAAGATTGGCTGCACCGTTTTGGAGCGCGGCTGCGCCGTTATTCAAATCATTTGCGCCGTTTCTTATTTTTGCACATCCGCCTGTCAAATCATCCATTCCGCTTTTTAACGTGTTGCAGCTGTTTAAAAGCGTATTCAGCCCGTCATAAAGTGCATCCGAACCGTTAACCAGCTTGTTCATGCCGTCTTTCAGTTCATCGATTTTTGAAAGGTCAAAATCATTGTTCTCCAGTTTCTCTCTGTCAAAATCATTGACGAATTCGTTGGTTGCAAGAGTCATGGTCGATTCCATCTCGAAGTCGGTGACATCTGCATCGAGTTCGAAAAAATCCGGAAATTCGAATTTTTCTTTGTCGATACCAAGGTCTTCCTGCAGTCCCGGGAACGTTGTTCCTATGACGATTGTTTTATCTCCGTCGTTGACAAGACGGGCATTTTTAAGTTCGACATTTTTGAATATGTCGTTATTCAATACCATTCCGGTGATTACGGTAAAAGGAACATAAATCTTTTCTTCTTTTCCGTCGATTTTGCACATTTCGTATTCATGGTTTGTAAAATCAAAACGGATATTTACATGACCGCTTTTTCCTTTG
This sequence comes from Lachnospiraceae bacterium UBA7027, assembly GCA_002494135.1. Lineage (GTDB taxonomy): Bacteria > Bacillota > Clostridia > Lachnospirales > Lachnospiraceae > UBA3766. Next base: position 3,639 of record DLBG01000062.1, on the reverse strand, counting down.
ATCTCATTTGCTCCTATACTCTTTCCGTCAAGCCTGTATGTAATTTTCATTCCGACGGGGAGAGGCTTGTCGGATGTTCCCTGATAATAAATATCCTTTCCTTCTGCGTCCCATTTCTGTTCATTGTTTCGGGCTGCTTCAAAAGTTTCATATCCTTTCAGATTTTCAATATTCTTTAAATCGCTGTAATCATCAATCGTTTTGAATGAATCCGTATTTTTGAGCCAGTCGCTGACAATGACTTTTTCGACATTTCCGCTTGCATCCGTGAAAATGTATACGGTCTCGTCTTTTTCGGTTTTTCCTTCACCTGCGCCGGAGCCTTTTCCTGGAAGGTTTTCACTATCGACTTTGGTTTTTTCATTGCTCTGACCGGCTTTTCCGGAAGCCTGTGCGCTTGGCGCAGCATATACGAGAATCAGTATTGTACAAAGCGCAAGAGCGATAATCTGAATTACTTTTTTATTTCTGTTTTTCATGATAACAGCTCCTTTCTTTTATGATGGTTAAAATGAAACATTCCAATTGTTGTAAAACATATGATTTTATCGAACAGCATGAGGAATGCCGGAAGCACGAATATGACAAGCACCATGCTTATGATTGCTCCTCTGGCCATCAGCATGCACATGGATGAAATGATATCCAGGTTCGAATAAATTGCTACGCCTATGGTTGCCGAGAAAAGTCCGAGGCCCGATACAATGATGGAGGGGATTGAAGTTGATAACGCAATGTGAATTGCTTCTTTTTTATCCAGTCCTTTCATTCGTTCGTTTTTGTATCTGGTGGTCAGTAAAATCGCATAATCGACGGTTGCTCCAAGCTGAATCGTACTGATGCAGATCGGCGTGATAAACGAAAGCTGTTTTCCCATAAAATACGGTATTCCGAGATTGATGAAAATTCCGAGCTCAATAATCGAAATAAGGATGACGGGAAGGGATACGCTCTGCTCAACAATCAGTATGATGACAAATACCGCAGCAATCGATATCATGTTGACTACTTTAAAATCGTGGCTCGTGGTATCAATCATATCCTTCATGCAGGGAGCCTCTCCGATCAGCATTCCGTTCGGATCGTATTTTTTTAATATGCTGTTTAAGCGGTCAAGCTGAAGATTGACTTCATCACTTGCTACCTTGTATTCCGAATTGATCAGCAAAAGTTCGATGTCATCATTTTCCAGTTTGTTTACGATATCTTCCGGAAGAAAATCCTCGGGAACTCTCGATCCCACAAGGGATTCGATTCCGAGCACGTATTTTACACCGTCAACTTCTTCCATTTCTTTCATCATGTTTTTGACATCTTTTGAAGGAATATCGGAATCTATTAAAACCAGGTGTGTTGACGCGATATTGTAATCCTTACGAAGTTTCCTGGAAGAAATCACATAGTTCATATCCTCCGGAAGTGCATCCCCGAGATCGTAATATACATTCGCATTCGATTTGCTGTATCCGTAAAATGCGGGTATGACAAGTACGAAGAACGTGATGATGAATACCGGGTATATTTTTAACAACGCATTGGAAACCTTATCCATATTGGGAATCAGAGGTTTGTGTTTCGTCTTCTGAAGCGGTTTGTCAAGGATAAGAATGATGGAAGGAAGAACGGTAACACAGGTGATAACTCCGAAAATGACTCCCTTTGCCATTACAAGACCCAGGTCTCTTCCGAGCGTAAATGTCATGAAGCAAAGGGCGATGAAACCTGCGATTGTCGTAACGGAACTTCCGAGAACGCTTGTAAACGTATTTTTTATCGCATACGCCATTGCTTCTTCTTTGTCTTCATGTATTTTTAACTGTTCGTTGTAGCTGTGCCATAAGAATATGGAATAATCCATTGTTACAGCCAGCTGAAGAACGGCTGACAAAGCTTTTGTAATATAGGATATTTCTCCGAAAAAGATGTTGGTTCCGAGATTATAAATTACCGCCATCCCAATCGATGCAAGGAAAGTAAAGGGAACGAGAAAACTGTCCAGGAATACAAACATTGCGATACTTGCAAGAATTACGGCAACTGCCACGTATACCGGCTCTTCTTTCTCACAAAGATCCTTTAAATCGATTACGAGAGCGGTCATCCCGGATATGAAGCAGTTTTCTCCGGCTGTTTTTCTGATCTCCTTTACAGCCGAAATCGCTTCGTCGGCGGAAGTCGAAGAATCAAGAAATGCAGCCATCATCGTGGAATGATCCGTATTGAATTCTTTTAAAATTTTATCGGGGATTAATTCCATCGGAACCGACAGATCTGCCAGTGAATCATACCATATTACGGTATCCACATGGTCGATTGCCTCAATATCTTTTTTCAGTTTGGAAACATCCTTTTCGGGCATGTTTTCCACTATGATGAATGTAAAAGCACCTTTGTGAAATTCATCAAGCAGTTTATCCTGTCCGACAACGGTGTCCATATCTTCGGGAAGATACGTCAGCATGTCATAATTGACTTTTGTTTTGAGAAATCCGATAAATGAAGGAATTAACAATAGAATTGAGAGAATAAGAATCGGAATTCTCAATTTAACTATTTTTTTTGCGAATGTCATCTTATACACCTCCATTTCATTTTTCATCCTTAATTCTACGCGTATGGAAAATGAAAGGAATTGTCAATTTAGCGCAAGTGCGCAAAATTTTAACATATGTATAAAAATGACCAAAATTGAATGTTTATTTCTTCTGTGTTTTTTTGTATTTCCTGTGTTTTTTCTATTTTCTTTTACACCTCTCTATCATTTCCGCCGTCTGGCCGCTTTTCAGCTCGCAAAGGCGGTGAAAATGCTCGATGATATTCTCATTCATGCCGTTTTCGAACCAGTCAATCACAGTGCCGAATGCAAGACATTTTAAATAACGGATGATGATTTCCCTGTCCTCGTCTTCAACATCCTGAATGTTCAAAACAGAATCAACATATCTTCTTACCGCATATTCGCACTGCTTCATAAGAGAACTTTCAAAAATATTTCTGTTGACTGAATTGTAAACATGAAGAAGCATTTTTTTGTCGTGAATACAGTATTTGACGATTGTTGCAAAGCAGTCTTCCAGTGAATCGATGGTATCCTGTTCTGCCGCCAGCAGATCGATTTCTTCTTTTACGATTGTTTCAATCAGTGTGGGAATATCCTGATAATGGTAATAAAACGAATTTCTTGTAATGCCGCATTCATCCGTAATGTCTTTTACGGTAATCTGATTAAGCGGCTTTTTATCCAAAAGAGTCTTAAAAGCATTCTTTATCGCATTTTCGGTTATTTTAGACATATCTTTCACCTTCTCGACATCGTTTTCGTTGATTAACCACTTATAGTACGACTTTAATCTTTCACAGGACAAATCATCTGAAGGTCAAACGGTTCTTCTTCCGCAATTTCTTTTATAGGATTACTTGCCAGGTCACTTCCCATGGCTCTGTAAAATGCAATCGTCTCTTCAGAAGAACAGGCAGATATATACAAAGCCTGCGCACCGGCTTTTCTGGCTTCTGCTTTTCCCGCTTCAAATAATTGTCTGCCAATCCCCTGTCCTCTGCATTCAGAAGATACCTGTATCATATCAAGAATCATGTACGGACCACGAAGTTTCTTTAACAGTCCTATAAAGCCGACCA
>DLBG01000123.1 GCA_002494135.1 Lachnospiraceae bacterium UBA7027 | reverse complement strand
TATCAGCAGTTGCCGGTATAAACATACTTCAGCCGCTCACGGGCAACGTCAGTAAGACGGTAAACGGTCGAAACAGGCGTCGCCGGACGGTCGGTTAAGCAAAAGCGCGGGAAAAAGCGTGAGATGTGAAGCGGAATATCCGTTCCGACGGGGTTGCCCTCACCGTCTTTTAAGGAGGCAATCCAGGCTGTCATTTCGCGCATTTCCTCTTCGGAATCGTTTTTGCCGGGAATGATTAACGTGGTCAGTTCCACGTGAGAGTCTTTTACGGCTTCGGTGATAAAATCCTTTACCATGTCGAAGCTGCCGCCGAGGAAGCGGTTATAGTAATCTTTTCGAAACCCTTTTAAATCAATGTTCATGGCATCGATATACGGAAGAATCCTCTTTAGAATGGAAACCTCTGCGGTGCCGTTGGTGACGAGGACATTTTTCAGACCGGCTTCGTGCGAAAACTTTGCCGTATCGAGGATGTATTCATAGCCGATTAAGGGTTCGTTATAGGTAAACGCAATGCCGATATTGCCGCGGTCTTTCAGACAGACAGCGGTTTCAACCAGTTCTTCGGGAGAGAGGTAACGACAGGACCGTTCCCATTCCGTAACTTCATCCGACCAGGAAATATCACTGTTCTGGCAGAAAGGACAGCGCAAGTTGCAACCGTAGCTTCCGACGGAGAGAATCATGGAACCCGGATAAAATTTTTGCAGGGGCTTTTTCTCAACCGGATCGAGAGCGATGCCCGTGATGCGTCCGTAATTTGCCGCACAAATCACACCGTCTTTGCAGGTACGACCCTTGCAAAAACCGGGTTCGCCTTCTTTGATTTCACAGTGTCTGAAGCAGACGTCACAGCGTGGCATAGGGTACTTGCGGTCCTTTCGTTTTTTTCGGTGATGGCGGTTTTATCAATGATGCCGGATGACTTCGAAACGTTCAAGTTTTACGTCTTCGTCCGGATCGATACCGGCTTTCATTTTTGCAATGTTAATCTGTTCCTCCACGGTGTCGACACCGTCCAGATCCGGGAGCAGAAGACCGCGGCGAAAGCCTTTCGTTACGATTACACCGTAGCGTCTGACATCAAGTTTGTCGGGGCTGTCGATGACTTCGGGCTTACACAGTACATCCACGGAAATATCAAGATCGGCAAGTTCGTCTTCCCTGACCGGCTGAAAGCGGGGATCCCTCGTCGAGGCACTGACGGCGTTTTGGATGATTTCTTCCGCGATGCAGTCTGTTGTCGGAAGAATGGTTCCGATGCAACCGCGCAGGGAATCATGCCGGTGAAGGGAAACAAAAGCGCCGGCCTGCCCGGTGAGCATTTCTTCGGGAAGTCCGTCCGGAACGGAGATTTTTTTCCCGGTGGTGATATATTCGCTGATGGTTTTTCTTGCAAGTGCTACATACGGGTCATTGTCTGAGTGGGTCATGTTTTCCTCCTGTAATGAAACGGAATCGTTTTTTTCGAATATAAATCTAAGCATCGACGGAAGAATCAGCGGGAATATCTGCCGGATAGAAACTGCAGATTCCGTATCCGACGCCGGTGACATCTTCGTGGGAATAGACGGTTGCTTTCACATCATGCCCGTCGAGGGCGCCCGCCATAATCACGAAAGAGCGGTGGCCGCATTCCGCGGCGGTATCACAGAACTCTTCATCAAAGGCGGTCAGTTCCTTTAAGGCACCCCGTGCGCAGACGTCCATCAGCTTTGCGTCATATTCCGGACCTTCTTTGATAAAACCGTAAGGCCCGTTTTTTTGCAGTTTGTGGGACAGATCACCGCTTGCGACATACACGGCACGCCGGCCGAGATTGTTTACGGCCGATCCGATGCATTTTCCGAGCCGGTAATGCGCATCATAATCAAGGCCCGAAAGTCCGAGACGGATGATCCGGCCTTCTTTGTAATATTTACGGATAAAATAGAGCGGCACCATGGTTCCGTGATCCAGATCCGGTTCAAGCTCGCCTCTTGTGCCGGCAGGAATTTTACAATCCTTTGCAAGGCGGCTGATTTCATCCGTAAGTTCCGTGTCATAGGTCTCCGTAAAGGATACATTCGGAGCACGGAATCTTGCAAAATTCCCCTTTGCCGTATTCCCGGGAGAGATATGAAAGTAGTCATAATAAAGCGTTGCATGCGGACTGGAAATGATGATGGTATCGGGTTTCAGTGCGGCAATTTCCTTTGCGATGCGATGGTAGGAATCGATGGTTGCTTGGACTTCGGCTTCACTGCCACGGCCGATATCGGGAATGATTAACGGCGGATGCGGTACCATGAAAGCGGCAAGTATCGGCATAATTGTCTCCTTTCCGGGAAATCCCGGTTTTGCTGCCTATATTGTATCACACCGTCTGTTTCTTTGCAGAAACAAACCTTGCGGACGGCAGCATAAAGTTGACGGATTTTTTTGTATAAAATGACGATTTACAGATTCGAACAAATGTTCTATTATTACAAATACCAAGTGAGGGTATGTTATGAAACCGGTAAACATTGATGCCATCTGCCTGCACTCGAGGGACGGGAAAACTGCACCGCTCAGAATTCGCGTCGTGGACGAGGACGGGCTGTATCAGGCATATACAATCAAAGAATGCAGGGATGTTTCGCACCAGGGCGCGCGAATTATGCCGGACGGGGTATACGTGTGTGACAACACGCTGATTTTTGAATGCACCATCAATGTATTCGGCCGGGATAAGCTGGTGCGGCTTTACAACGAGCCTCCGAGCCAGGAGTGGAGAATGACGCATTAGAGTGAGGAATGCTTCGGACAGAATGCGAAGCAGCATAATATATCACTACAAAAGCCTTATCCCGTATGGTATAATAAAGCCTGTCACTCAGTCCCCCTATGATGGCAAAATGCATCACATCGGAGAAAGAGGGAAAGAAGTGGTGATGTTTGTGATATATGTTGTGATGATAAGCAAAAAGATTTCACCGAAAAAAGCAGCGGATTTAAATAATCCATAAAAATTTCACCTTCGTTTCGTTATCTATTCAGAAACGACAAACAGGGAGGAAATAAAAAATGACAAAGAAATCCATACTTGCATTAGCGCTGCTCGGAGTAATGACGGTAAGCCTTGCGGGCTGTAATGTTCACGGAAAGGCGAATGTGAAAGTCAGCAACCGGGGGTGTTGAACTTGAGTGCCTGAACGATTAATCAGACAAAAAAGGGGAAAAACATGAAATGTGAAAACTGCGGCGGCGAACTGAAATACGATGTCGCGACTTACGGACTGAAATGCGATCACTGCGGATTTACGAAGAAACTCCATGGACCGGACGAAGAAACCTTTGTCGGCGAAATGGATTATACGACTGCGGCAAAAGACCCCGGAGCAAGCTGGGGTGTTGCCAGAAGTCTTGTTACCTGTAAATCATGCGGCGCTTCCATGACGAATGATTACAATCAGATGTCCGGGACCTGTCCGTTCTGCGGGTCCGTCATCGTTCTTACCGCGGCGGAGGCCAACATCGGTGTTGCACCGAGTGCCGTTATCCCTTTTAAAATCACAAAAGAAGAGGTCACGGAGAAATTTTACAAGTGGAATAAGTTTGCTTTCTGGTCGCCGGAAGCCTTCCGGAAAGGGAAAGTGCTCGGCAATCTTACGCCGGTTTACATTCCGTACTGGACCTTCGATTCCGACACGATTACCACATACAGCGGAAAATTCGGATATACCGTCGGAAGCGGCGATGATGCGCATACGAAGTGGTATAAGTCAAGCGGCGTAGTGGACCATTTTCTCAACGATTACACGGTCTGTGCAAGCAGACGCTTTACCAAAGACAAGATGCTCAACTCCATTGCGTCGAAGTTTTCCGAAAAGGATTTAATTCCCTATACACCGGATGCGGTGGCCGGGATACCCGCAGAGGTTTATACCATCGGAATCAAGGAGGCCTGGGACTCTTCGAAGGAAGCCTTAAGACCGTCCATTATCAAATGGGTCTGCCGGAAAGAGGATGCGGATGCGTATTCGAATTTAAAATATTCCACCGAGTTTACGAATATCAAATACCGTTATGTTCTGGTTCCCGTATACCTTACCGCCTGCAAATTCAACGGCAAGGTATATAACGTTGTGGCAAGCGGTTTTGACGGCAGAGGAAACTGCAAGAGACCGATTTCCGTACCGAAGTTAATCATTCTGATTCTGATTGTTCTCTTTATATTCAGTATTCCGATGCTTTCGTACATTATCATGCTGATTATTTCATTTTTTATGAATCATTAAGGAAGCTCGTTTTCGGTAGGGGGCTATACAGAGCGCACTTCCGCGGTATCTTGCGCCGGAGCGAAAGGAGCATTATAATTAGTTGTTTGTTTTCAACCGGTCCGGTCCGGTAAATCAATAAAAGGGGAATAAAAACATGAAACGTAAAAATCTAAGAAAAGCATTCTGTATCTTAATCAGCGTGCTTTTGATTGCAACGCTCTTCACCGGTTGTACGGAATGGGAAGAAGAGGGAGAAGGCGGCGAAGTCGAATACGACAGCGAGCTTCTGAATTTAAAATCAACCTCCGTTCTTTCCGTTGACAAGAACACCGGTGAACTGACCATCAACAGACCGACAAGAGCATCCGAAACACCGATGGGTGAGAGCGGAACCTGGACCGTATTCGTCTATATCTGCGGTTCCGACCTCGAATCCGAAAACGGAGCCGGTACGTCGGATCTGGAAGAAATGCTTGCCGCAAAAGGAAGCGATTCGGTTCGCTTTGTTGTGGAAACCGGCGGTTCAAGCCGCTGGCAGATGGGAGACATCGACAGCTCCAAACTGCAGCGCTTTGTGATTCAGAACGGTGAAATGGAACAGGTTTACGAAGAAGACGTAAAGAGCATGGGTGAAACCGCTGTTCTTACCGATTTCCTTCGCTGGGGTGTAAAAGAGTATCCCGCAGAGCATATGGGTGTGGTTTTCTGGAACCACGGCTCCGGTTCCATCAACGGGGTATGCTTTGATGAAATCAATGATAATGATTCCCTGTCCTTACTGGAAATCGACGGAGCACTTTACAGTATCTATGATGAAATGACAGACCGTTTTGAATTTATCGGTTACGATGCCTGCTTAATGGGTACCGTGGAAAGTGCAAATGTGCTTGCAAGTTACGCAAGATACATGGTAGGCTCCGAGGAATCCGAACCCGGTTCCGGATGGGATTATACAAGCATCGGAAACTTCCTTGCCGATAATCCGAATGCAAACGGCGCTGAAATCGGCAAAGTCATCTGCGACAGTTTCCTTGCCGCATGCAAGGCAGAAGGCGACGATGAAATCACAACCTTATCCGTAATTGATCTGAATAAACTGGACGATACGTTAAAAGCATTCAACACCTTTGCAAAGTCCATGTATGAAGCAGGTGCGGATGCCGGTACTTTATCCGACATGGTCCGTGAAATCGAAGGTGCGGAGAACTTCGGCGGCAACAACAAATCCGAAGGTTATACCAACATGGTGGACTTAGGCGGCTTAATCGAGGCATGCTCCTCATACACATCCGGCGCATCCGAAGCACTGAGCGCATTACAAAATGCCGTTGTTTATAAAATCTCCGGATCCCAGCATCAGGCAGCAAGCGGCCTTGCCGTATATTATCCGCTGTGCCTGCAGGGTTCTGCGGAATTGTCGATTTTTGAAACGGTTTGTGTCAGCCCGTATTACTTATCCTTCATTGACCGTCAGGATCTGGGCAGTGCCTATGCAAGCGGCTGCTACGAGGATGGTTCCGAAGGAGGCTCCGAAGGTGAAGACGACGGTTACTGGTACGACGAAGAAGGCTGGTATGACGACAGCTGGGTATATGATGAGGAAGGCTGCTGGGAATCCTATTGCGAATATGATTACGACGAAGGCAGCGACTGCTACAGAAGACGCAGCAAGAGCAAAGATCGCTGGGAATATGTGGAGAAGGTGGAGCCGACCGGCGAAAGCCGCATGATTACCTTTAAATCCATGCCGGAATTAAACGAAGAAGGAATCTACGCCTTTGCACTCGATGAAAGAGGAGTCGAGAATGCCGCTGCGGTATATGCCTATATTTTCCAGGTTTCCGAGGATGGCAAGGATTTAATCGAAATCGGCGAATCGTTTGATGTGGAAGCAGATTGGGAAAACGGCGTCTTTTATGACATGTTCGACGGCTACTGGCTGTCATTGCCCGACGGACAGAATCTGGCAACTTACATCGTGGATTACGACGAGAATTCCATCATCTATACATCCCCGATTCTGTTAAACGGCAGGGAAACCAATCTCCGTTTAAGACAGGATGACAAAGGAATTACAATTGAAGGCGCGTGGGACGGTATCGATGAAAAGACCGGCGCGGTTTCCAAGAACATTGTAAAATTAAAAGACGGGGACGTAATCATTCCCTGCTATTTCAGCTTCGATGCCGAAACCTATGAGGAAGGCGAGTGGCAGGGCGTTGAGTATAAGGTATCCGGAACTCCGGAAATTGTTTACGGCCTTCTTGATGAAGCGGATTATTATTATGCATTCTGCATCGATGATGTATATTTCGATTACTATTTAACGGAATTCGAATGTTTCCATGTGGATGAAAACGGAGAGACTTCGTATTACGAATAAACGAATAACGGATTATTTTATAAGCCTGCTGTCGGTTTGCGTGACTGACAGCAGGCTTTTCAAAAGGAAAACCTTCTTCCGCGTTGGTGCTTGAGTAAAAGAAGAATATGAATTAAACTGTGATTAACTCGTGAAAGGAGCGCATGGATGTATTATCTGATTGATTCGATTTTAAAAGAGTGTACGGCGAAAGAGTGTCACAGCAGCAAACAACAGTATGTGGCGGTTTTGTCACCCGAAGAATGGACTTCACAGTGTGAGGCCTTCGAAATGGGAATCGATTTAGAGACGGATATGCTCAATATTTATACCACGCATGCAGAGGTAAACTACGATTCCATCACCGGAACGTTTCTGCTTCCGGACCGCAGTAACATGGCCGGAGAGTATCATGAATTCGCGTTTGCGCTGGACGAAAAGGGAATTGTTTTTATCGATCCCAAAGACAGTGCCAACCGGATTATCAAAAAGATTATCGAAACAAAAAAATGGAGAATGCCGTGCTTAGAGCGCTTCATCTATGATTTTCTGGAACAGATTATTCATGAGGATGCGAGAATTCTGGAGAATTACGAGAAAAAACTCGATCAGCTCGAAAGCGATATCGAGAGCGGAAAGGAAGCGGATCTGGATATTTTAAACGATATCCGCGGAGATTTGCGCGACTTAAGAACGCATTACAGCCAGTTAATCGACCTGGCACAGGAATTCGAAGAGAACGAAAACAACTTTTTTAAAGCGGACAATCTGCGTTTCTTCCGTCTTTTCTCCAACAGGGTTTCGAGACTTCACGGAATGGTAAATTCCCTTTTGGATTACACCGGTCAGATTCGCGATTCCTACCAGTCCGTCCTTGATGTAAAACAGAACCGCATTATGACGGTACTTACCATTGTAACAACCGTTTTTATGCCCCTGACACTGATTGTGGGCTGGTACGGAATGAACTTTAAATACATGCCGGAACTCGACTGGGTATGGGGTTATCCCATTGTCATTATTGTGAGCATTATCATCATTATCGGAAGCCTGATTTTCTTTAAACGGAAAAAGTGGTTATGATGCGGCAAATATGGTAAAATAGTGAACCGGGAGAATTCGAAGAAACAAATATTACCATGAGCATACAAATAATACTGATTATTATTCTGGCATATATTGTTATCATCGGAACGTTGAATGATAAACTTTTTCATATTCAGAGCGATATCGCACTGGTCTTTTTTTCATCGCTTTTATCCTTCCTTCTTTTGATTATCCGGGCCGTTTTTCCCATGGAACCGTTGCAGAATGTAATCGCTGCCTTAGGCAATTTCGGATTCCGGGAGTACTTAATGGACGGCATGCTCTGCTTTATGCTGTTTGCCGGAGCGAGCAAGGTAAATATGGGCAAATTCAAAACCAATTTGCGCCCAATCTGCCTGCTGGCTTTTGTTTCGACGGTTCTTTCTTCGTTTCTTTACGGCGGCTTAATGTATCTGGCGGCCCTATTATTTAAACTTCCCCTGGATTTCTGGACCTGTGTGCTTTTGGGTTGCGTGGTTTCACCGACCGATCCGATTGCGGCTACGGGTATTTTAAATAAAATCGGATTATCCAAAAACGTCTGCTCGGTCATCGAGAACGAATCTTTGTTTAACGACGGCACCGGCGTAACGCTGTTTATTTTCGTACGTTCCGTCATTACCCACAGCAGTGAGAGCAACGTGGGCGTGCTGTTGGCAAAAGAGATTCTGGGTGCGGCTTTTGTGGCGTTTGCGGTATCGTTTCTTTTATTCCGGCTGGTACGAATTTCCAGGGACCCCATTCGCAATATTCTGATTGCGGTGCTGGATGTCTTCCTCGTTTATATTATCTGCGAACATTTCGGCTTCTCCGGCGTTCTGGCTTCGGTTATCTGCGGCTTCTATTTCTCGTATGAAATGGATCGGATTCGCCGCCTTGAAACCGTTGTTGACCCGCATGATTTCTATGATCATTTCTGGGAGATTCTCGAAGGAATTTTAAATGCGGCACTGTTTGTCATGATCGGTCTCGTGGTACTCGGTACACCCCTCAGTAAATACATCCTGATCATTGCGCCGGTTTCACTTACAGCCCTTTTGATTTCCAGGGCCGGAGGCGTAAGTATCAGTACGGTTCTGACCGGTCACAACATTCCCGGAAATTACAATCTTCCGGAGTTTGTGGCACTGATGACCTGGTCGGCATTAAAGGGCGGTCTTTCCCTTGCGCTTGCACTGGAGACCGAGGAATATCTGCCCGGGCCGGTCTATGAAATATTCTTAAATGTTGCATTTGTAACCATTTTCTTTACGGTTCTGGTACAGGGATTAACGGTACGCCGTGTATACGGCGGCCTCGAGAAGCATAAAGCGAAACGATTAAGCCGTCCGGCAGGAAGGATATCCAAATGAAAATCATTGTCATAGGCTTGGGACGCACGGGACATTTGCTGATTTCAGCCCTTGCTTCGGAAAATTACGATATTGTGGTCATCGACAAGGAACGCAAACTGATTGACGAAATTACGGACCGTTACAGCGTAAACGGAATCGTCGGCAGCGGTGCTTCACGCGAAACCCTGCTTGCGGCAGGTGCAGCCACCGCGGATGCGATTGTGGCGCTGACACCGATTGATGAAATCAATCTTTTAAGCTGTCTGCAGGCAAAGAACCTGGGAACGCGGTATGCCGCGGCCAGAATTACGATGCCGGATTTCGTGAAAGAAAGCGAAGCGCTGAAAGAAGAGTATCTGATTGATTTTATCTTCAAACCCCGTGAAGATGTTGCGGAAGAGATTTACGAGAACATCGGCATGCCCGGAAATACCAAACTGGTAGGCTCCTGGAAGAGCGGTCTTCACCTGATGGATTTAAATGTTTTAGAGGATTCCGTTATGTGCGGAAGAACGCTGCTCGACATCAAAAGAAGCAGTCATTTAAACATGCTTGTGGTTGCCGTTCTCCGGGCGGGAAAACTGACCATTCCGGATGGAAATTTTGTGATAAATGCAGGAGATAATTTAACCGTTGCGGTAGCCGACGAAGAGTTTTCGGGTACGTTAAAAAGTCTCGGAATCATTCGTAAGAAAGTAAAAAAGGTTATGATTGTCGGCGGCAATACCATCAGCGAGTATCTGCTTGAACGGATGGAGAAAGACGGCTATCAGATTACGGTTCTGGAAAAAGACACCAACCGCTGCAGGGAACTGATGGAGAGGTTCCGTCACTGCAGAATTCTTTGTACCGGAGAGGGAGAACTTCTGGAGATTCTTAAGGAGGAGAACCTGTCCGAAATGGATATGGTGGTTTCCTTAACCGACAGCGACGAGGCGAACCTTGTTATCAGCATGTACTCCTGGTCCTGCCACATTCCGAGTGTGATTACCTATGTGGAGGTCACCGAACATCTGAGACTTCTTCACAGCGTGAATATCGATATCACGGTATCAGCCGTGGAAACCGCTGCATTAAAGGCGATGCGGTTCATTCGCTACCATGAGGATGATTTTTCAAAGAAAGAAATCGGCAAGTTCTATCTGGTTGCGGACGGAAAGGCCGAGATCAGAGAGTTACTGGCGGGAGACGATTTTAAACTGCTGAATGTGGAATTTAAGGAAAAAGAATTCCGCTTAAAGAAAGGTGTGCTGATTACGGCGATTATCCGTGACGATAAAATGATTGTGCCGACGGGCAGCACCAGCATCAAAGCGGGAGACCAGGTAATTATTACCACGTCGCGTAAACTTCGAATCAGACATTTAAATGATATTTTATGAGTGAGACAAACAAAGTAAAACATGATGTTTTCATCAGCTATTCCACAAAGAACAAAAACGTTGCGGACGCGGTAGTGGCTGATTTTGAACAAAACGGAATAAAGTGCTGGTATGCGCCCAGAGATATTCTTCCCGGGGAAGAATGGGTAAAGGCCGTGACGAATGCGCTGGAGCAGTCCAAAACACTGGTTTTGATTTACACGGACGAATCCAACAATTCGGAACAGGTCAAAAACGAGATTGCCGTTGCCTTCAACTGCGGTCTGACGATTGTGCCGTTCCGGCTTTCCGAAGAGCAGATGAGCAGTGAACTGGAATACTATCTGACCAGAGTGCACTGGCTGGATGCTCTTTCAAAACCGTTAAAGAAAAATATCGTGGCACTTCGCGAATACATCGAAGTCATCATCCGTACGCCGAACGGTGCTCTGCCGGGAGCCGACAGGGAAGAATTAAAAAAAGAAAAAGAAAGAGCACAGAAAGAAACAAAGAAAAAAAAGACGGCCCTTATTCTTGCCATCGCGGGTGCGCTCTGTATCCTGCTTATTGCGGGAATAATACTCGGCGTACTTTTGCTTAAAAAAGATACGGACTTTAAAAAAGGCGAAGAATTCTATGTCGAAGGCAATTACGAAGCCGCAAAATACCGGTACGAAAAAGCAGCCGCCAACGGAAACAAAGAGGCCCAAAAAGCACTGGGAGATATGTATTACGACGGCATCGGCGTGGAAATGAGCGAAGAAAAGGCGCTTGAGTATTATCTGCAGGCCTGTGGTTTTACGGAGAATGACGGGCAGTTTTCCATAAGCGCTGACGGAATCCGGGATCAGGAAATGTTAAACCGGACCGGGCTTATCTGTTTTTATAATTACGAATATGACAAAGCGGCATTTTTCTTTACCGAGGATGCCGAAACAAACGGTGACGTATACGCCATGGCCAATGCCGCAATGGCATACGAAAATCTCTATGACTGGGAAAATGCGTATACCTGGTATACCAAAGCAATCGATGCCGGCCATCCCGACAGTGAGAAGTATAATAAAAGAATTCAGATTATGAAAAACGACGGGCTGGTAGAAGAATAAAGAACCGGCTGCGGGAGAATACAGAACCGCCCGTGGGAGAGAGTACAGGATACATTTTATGGAATCAAACCAATTTGCAAGAACAGAATTACTGTTAGGAAAACCTGCAATGGAACATCTTGCCGACTGCCACGTGGCCGTATTCGGAATCGGCGGTGTCGGCGGATATGTGTGTGAAGCACTCGCACGAAGCGGAATCGGAGCCTTTGATTTAATCGACAATGACAGAGTCTGTCTTTCAAACATAAACCGGCAGATTATTGCAACGAGAAAAACAGTCGGAGAATATAAGACGTTTGTTATGAAAGAGCGGATCCTGGACATCAATCCGGATGCGAAAGTAAATACATATCAATGTTTCTTTCTTCCGGAAAACGCATCG
>DLBG01000014.1 GCA_002494135.1 Lachnospiraceae bacterium UBA7027 | reverse complement strand
AGTTCCTCCATACCATTATTATACTACAAAGCCCTGTATTTGTGCGGATTTGAAGGCACTTTGCAAAGAAAAATCCACGGATAAACCGTGGACTTTGTCTTCAGTCTGAGGCATCTTCCGATGGAAGATGCTTCTCTTTTAAAAAAGGGAATTTGGATTATGAAGTAGGAAGACTAAAATCAAAGTATTTTACGGCATTGTTATAAGAAATGCCTTTCACGATTTCTTTCAGGACTTCTTCGTCATACGGGAATTCTCCGTTTTCTACAAAGTCGCCTAAAAGATTGCAAAGGATTCTGCGGAAGTATTCATGCCTGGTATAGGAGAGGAAACTTCTCGAATCCGTTAACATTCCGACAAAGCCGGAAAGGTTACCTAAATTTGCAAGGGAGAGCATCTGGTTCTGCATTCCGATTTTATGATCGTTAAACCACCATGCGCTGCCCTGCTGGATTTTGCCGACTGCATCGGAATTCTGGAAACATCCGAGAATGGTACCGATGGCTTCGTTGTCGTTGGGATTCAGACTGTACAGTATGGTTTTCGGAAGATTTCCTTCTTTGTTAAGCGCATTCAGGAAATCCGCCATCTGAGAGGAGGGTGCGTAGTTGTTGATGCAGTCGTATCCGGTATCGGGACCGAGGGAACGGTACATGATATCGTTGTTGTCGCGTTTGCATCCGTAGTGAAGCTGCATTACCCAGTTTCTCTTTGCATATTCTTTGCCGACATAAAGCATGAAGGCTGTTTTAAATTTCAGTTCATCTTCTTTGGAAGGAATGTTTCCTGCAAGACGGCCGGAAAAAATCTTTTCGATTTCTTCAACAGAAGCGGGAGCATACATCACATATTCCAGTGCATGGTCGGAAACCGAGCATCCCATGGAAGCAAAGAAATCCATACGTACACAGAGTGCTTTGCAAAGATCTGCGAAGGACTGAATTTCCAATCCGGATACCTCGGAAAGCTTCTTAAGATATTCGGTATATTCCGGCTTCTCGATGTTCATGGCCTTGTCCGGACGCCATGCGGGAAGAACTTTTACATCAAAGGTATCGTCATCTTTGATTACCTGATGCCATCTTAAATCATCCACCGGATCATCCGTGGTACAAATTAAAGTTACGTTGGATTTACGAATCAGATTGCGAACGCTCATGGAAGGATCCGCAAGACGTTCGTTGCAGAGATTCCAGATTTCTTCCGCACTGTTTTTGTTTAAGGGTTTCGTAATGCCGAAATATCTCTGTAATTCCAGATGACTCCAGTGATACAGAGGATTGCCGATGGCATGTCCGAGACACTCTGCCCATTTGATGAATTTGTCATGGTCCGAAGCGTCGCCGGTAATGAATTTCTCATCCACGCCGCAGGAGCGCATAAAACGCCATTTGTAATGATCGCCGCCCAGCCATACCTGGGTAATGTTATCGAACCTGCGATCTTTTGCGATTTCTTCCGGATTGATATGACAATGGTAGTCCAATACGGGTGTGTTTTCGGCATAGTTGTGGAATAACTCCGAAGCGGTCGGAGTATTTAACAAAAAATCTTTGTCCATAAAACTTTTCATGATATGTTCCTTTCTGTAAAACCGTTGCCCGAGACGGAAACGGTTCTTCAAATGATGTTTTCCAATCGGCCTGTCAGGTTGTGGAACGCTCGATTAATTCTCCGGAGAAAATGATTTTTCTCGGGGTTTCTTCTCCGCGTAAAATCTGTACACAGGATTTGACAAGCTGCTCACACTGATCCTGCAGGTGGTTGTCCACACTGGAAAGCTCCGGTTCGCAGGTAATGGTAAGAATGGAATTGTTGTATCCGATTACGGATAAATCTTTCGGAATGGAAAGCTTCGCAGCTTTGGCATATTTGATGACGCCGCTTGCCAGTGAATCATCTGCGCATACAACGGCATCGAATTCGAGTCCTTTCTTCCGCGTCTCAAGAAGTAAATCACGAACGCCGTCGATATCATCCCTGCTTCCGGGAAAATAAAGTTCGTAATTCTTGTCCAGCGTCTGCTCCTTCATCAGAATGGCGGAGCGGAATCCCGACAGTTTACGAATGGCGGAATAGGATGTGGAATTATATAAATAAAGAATTTTTTTACGTTTATGCTCCATCAGCCAGAGCGTGGCGTCCATTGTGGATTTGAAATCATCGCAAAGCACGCAGTAAACATTCTCGCAGTCAAAATCGGCATTTAATAACATTACCGGCATCTTAACCGAAGCTTCGCGAATATAAGCGTTATTCGAATCATCCTGTTCAAGATAAGAAGAACCGACTAGAATAACACAGTCAACGCGCTGGTTTAACATCATGCTTAATGATTTCTTTCTGTTTTCCAGATCGTATCCGGTACAGGAAAGAAGGGAATTGTATCCGTAGGCGCGAAGTCCCTGTTCAATATAGTAAACCGCTTTTGCAAGATAAATATCGGAAGAATCCGCACACAGGATTCCGACACAGTTCATGGAATCCAAGCCGAGTCCTCTTGCGAAAACGTTCGGCGCATAGTCGTATTTCTCAATTACATCCAATACTTTTTTCCTGGTTTTTTCACTGACATTTGTGTTTCCGTTTAAAACACGTGATACGGTGGCAATGGAAACACCGGCTTTTTGCGAAATGTCATAAATAGTCATTGGAAAACCCCTTTTTCTCAATACACGATAAAATGTTTCAAAAAATGTAAAAATTATGAAAGGCTTTACATACGTACACGGTTATTATATTCCCATATCAGGAAATAGGCAAGGACAAAATTGACGAAAAACGTAAGAATATTTTATGCGATAATAACAGTGAAAAATACGAACTCAATGTATTGACGAACCAAAGAAGATGAAGTAAGATAAATATATGTAAGCGCTTTCACAATAATTATGATTTGTTGGTGGAATTCAAGTGTTATTACCTATGGAAAATATCCATGGGACTAAACAGGAACAGGAGAAAGAAATGGAATTTATTACATCAAAAACCTTCAGTAAGAAAGACCGTCCCGTAAAAGTACTCCAGTTTGGTGAAGGAAATTTCCTTCGCGGATTTGTGGACTACATGATAGATATTGCAAACGAAAAAGGAGAGTTCGACGGAAATATCGTGCTTGTAAAGCCGATCGAGTTCGGATCCCTGGAACGTTTTAAAAACCAGGATTGTTTATATACGGTATCTTTACGCGGAATCACGGACGGTAAAGCGGAAGTAAAGAACAGAGTGATTACCAGCGTGGCGGATACGGCAGATGCAATTAATGAATATGAGAAATACAGTGCATACGCACGACTTGATACACTGCGTTTTATCGTTTCCAACACAACCGAAGCCGGAATCGTATATGACGCAAACGATCGGTTCGACTACCTTCCTCCTCACACATTCCCCGGGAAGCTGACAAAGTTTTTGTACGAGCGTTTTGAATACTTCAAGGGCGCACCGGACAAAGGTCTTGTAATGCTTCCCGTCGAACTGATCGATGACAACGGTATTCATTTAAAAGAGTGTGTAAACGCACAGATTGATAACTGGAACCTTGGAGAAGAATTCAAGAAATGGGTGAACGACTGCTGCATCTTCTGCTCCACGCTCGTAGACCGTATCGTAACCGGTTATCCCAGAGGTGAGGATGAATCTCTCTGGCAGGAATGGGGCTATCGCGACGAACTGATTGTAACCGGTGAACCGTTTGCGCTCTGGGTAATCGAGTGTCCGAAAGATATAAGCGGCGAGTTTCCTTTGGATAAAGCGGGACTTCCCGTTATTTATACCGACAATCAGAAACCTTACAAACAGAGAAAAGTACGCATTTTAAACGGTGCCCACACTTCTTTTGTACTGGCATCCTATTTATGCGGAAACGATATCGTATTACAGTCCATGGAAGACGAAGACGTTCTTTCGTTTATTAAAGAAACCGTTTACGGAGAGATTATCCCGACCCTGGATTTACCGAAAAAAGACCTGGAAGATTTCGCGGATGCCGTTATGACACGTTTCCGCAATCCGTATGTAAAGCATGCGCTTCTGTCCATTTCCTTAAATTCGGTTTCCAAATGGAGAGCAAGATGTATGCCGAGCCTTTTGGAATATGTAAAAAGGGAAGGAAAGCTTCCGAAGCACCTTGCATTTTCCCTTGCTGCTCTCATGGCATTCTATACCGGCAAGGAAATTAAGGACGGAGCTTTAATCGGAAACAGAAACAACGAAGAATACCGCATCATGGACGATGCAGCCGTGCTTGAATTCTTTAAGGAGAATTCCGGAAAAGATGCAGAAACCTTTACGGAAGCATTCCTTTCTTCGGAAGATTTCTTCGGAGAGGATTTAACGAAAGTGGAAGGTTTGAAAGATGCGGTTGCCGCAGATCTTAACGACATCAGATCACTCGGCATGAGAGAGGCACTTCGCAAGAACCTTCAGTAACAAAGACATAGAAATAACGGAAATTTTGAAAACAGATTTCGATCAGAGGAAAATATGAAAATTATCAGAATCAACGAAATGGATAACGTGGCAGTGGCTTTGGAAAATCTCGAAGCAGGAATTGAGATTTCCGCAGAAGGTTTTTCCCTGATCACGAAGGAGGAGGTTCCTGCAGGACACAAGGTTGCGCTGAAAGATATTGCTTCCGGAGAGAAAATCATCAAATACGGAAACGCAATCGGAGTTGCCGTTTCGGAGATTAAGGCCGGCAGTCATGTACATACGCATAATATGAAAACCGGCCTCGGAGACCTTTTAAACTACAGTTATCATCCGGTGGAAATTCCGGCTGCAGAAAAGAAAAACGCCGGTTTCATGGGATATGAAAGAAAGAACGGCAAAGCCGGAATCCGGAATGATATATGGATCATTCCCACCGTAGGCTGTGTTAACGATGTTGCGAAAGCCATTGAGCGGGAAAGTGCATCCTTTGCGGAAGGCAGTGTGGAGAACGTAATCGCGTTCCGTCATCCGTACGGATGCTCGCAGATGGGAGATGATCAGGAACATACCAGACAGATACTCGCGAACCTGATTAATCATCCCAATGCCGGCGGAGTGCTGGTTTTGGGACTCGGATGCGAGAACAGCAACATCGACGTCCTCAAAGGATATCTCGGAGATTATGATGAAACAAGAGTGGAATTTCTTGTGGCACAGGAATATGAAGATGAGATCGGCGAAGGCGTGGAACGGATTAAAAAACTGATTGAGCGCTGCAGGGACGAAAAAAGAGTCAGCATGGATGCGTCAAGACTTGTCGTCGGATTAAAATGCGGCGGAAGCGACGGTTTCTCCGGAATTACGGCAAACCCTCTTGTGGGTAAATTCTCGGATTTACTGGTTGCGGCAGGCGGCAGCACGATTTTAACGGAAGTACCGGAAATGTTCGGTGCGGAAGAGATTCTGATGAACCGCTGCGTGAACGAAGAAGTTTTTTCCAAGACCGTAAATCTAATCAATGATTTTAAACAGTATTTTAAGAGCCACAACCAGACCATTTACGAGAATCCCTCACCTGGTAACAAAGCCGGAGGAATCTCCACTCTGGAAGACAAGTCCAATGGCTGTACGCAGAAATCCGGCAGCAGTGCCGTTGTGGATGTTTTAAAATACGGCGAAACGGTTTCGGTTCCGGGCTTAAATCTTCTGTCCGCCCCCGGTAACGATCTGGTAGCTGCAACCGGACTTGCGGCAGCAGGCGCGCAGATTATACTGTTTACGACCGGACGCGGAACCCCGTTTGCATCACCGGTACCTACCATGAAAATTTCGAGCAATTCCAATATTGCCGGAAGGAAATCAAACTGGATCGATTTTAACGCCGGAGAGCTCTTGGAAGAAGGCGGACCGGATTTAAACACTCTCGCGGACCGTTTGTTTGAAAAAGTTTTACGGGTGGCAAACGGAGAACAGGTGAAGAGCGAAGCCGCAGGTTTCTATGATATGGCTATTTTTAAACAGGGAGTTACTTTATAAAGGGGGACGGAGCCAGAATGGAGAATAAGGAGAAAACATTTCGGTTTTTTGAGGAGTACCTTCGGGATTACAAGAATTACAAAACATACTGGAACTACGAGGACGGCTGCATTTTAAAGGCTGTCCGGGACATGTATGAGTATACAAAAGACGAGAAATATATGCAGTTCTTAATCCGTTATTTAAGCGGATGCATCAGCGAAGAAGGCCGTATTACCAACTACGAAGAGGGGAAATACAATATCGACAGCGTGAATGCCGGCAAGTGCCTTTTCGCGGTATATGAGTATACCAAGGAAGAGAAATACAAAGGCGCCATCGAACAGATCATGGATCAGGTTCGCACCCAGCCGAGATGCAAATGCGGTAATTTTTTCCATAAGAAAATCTATCCCGACCAGATCTGGCTGGACGGCCTTTATATGGCACAGCCGTTTTACATGGAATACGAGACCAGATTCGATGGAAGAGAGCAGTACGCAGATATCGTATCCCAGTTTGAAAATGTACAGAAATTTATGCTCAATAAAGAGAAGATGCTGTGCTATCACGGATATGACGAATCCAAAAGCATTTTCTGGGCGGATAAAGAGACCGGATGCTCCAAAAACTTCTGGCTTCGCAGTATGGGCTGGTATCTGATGGCCATAATCGATGTAATCGATCACATGGACAGCGATATTTATGAAAAATATCATACCATGGTGGAAATCTTCAGACAGATGATTCAGGGCATCCTTCCTTACATGGATGAAAAAACAGGACTCTTTTATGACGTAATCGACAGACCCGATGTGGAAGGAAACTACCTGGAAACTTCCGGCAGCTCCATGATTGCATATGCGGTGCTTAAGGGCGTCAACATGGGAATCCTTCTGGAAGAAAAATATCTCCCGGTCGGAAACAAAATCATGGAAGGCCTGATGGACAATATGCTTAAGGAGCACGACGGCGGATATCATTTGGGCGGCATTGTTTCGGTTTCCGGTCTGGGACCCGCGGACAATGAAAGAAGAGACGGAACGGTTGAATATTATCTTTCCGAGCCGGTAGTGGAAGATGATCCCAAGGGAGTCGGATGTTTCTTCATGGCATTCACACAGTATCTTCAGGCAAATAAATGAGGATTGTTTATGAGCATTAAACTACGGGATGTTACGGCAAGATATGCGGTTCTTGAAATCGACGACGGCGGAGATTATTACACCAAAGAACCGTATTTTATACAAATCGGCGGGAAAGAACGGATTTCCACGAACAAGTCGCTCAATTACATTTCCGGATTAAAACCGGAAACGGAATACGTAATCCGTCTGGAAAACGAAAAGGGTGACCTGGTGGAAGGCGTGCGTTTTACCACAAAGAAGGAAAGTATCACCTTAAACGTAAAATCGCTCGGAGCGTTCGGAGACGGAATGCATGACGATACCGTATTTATTCAGGCGGCAATCATGGCCTGTCCGGCAGACGGAAGGGTACTGATTCCCGCGGGAAAATACTGCATCAGCAATGTTTTTTTGCGAAGCAGTCTGAATCTTGAAATCCAAAAGGATGCGGAACTGATTTCCGTCAGGGACCGTAATTTGCATCCGTATTATCCCGGAGAACTTCAGACTTACGATGAAAGCGATGAATATTATCTCGGAACCTGGGAAGGAAATCCGAGGCCGATGTTTGCGGGGATTATCTGCGGACTCGGAGTTGAGAATGTCAATATTTACGGGGAGGGAATCGTAAACGGAAATGCCACGAAGGAAGACTGGTGGTTTGAACCGAAGAAGATGCGCAAAGCCTACAGACCCAGAACCGTTTTCTTAAAAGACTGCAGGAATGTCACCATTGCCGGAATTACCGTTATGAATTCCCCGAGCTGGACAATTCATCCGTTCTATTCCGAAGGAATCAGACTGTTTGCGTTAAACCTGATCAATCCGAAGGATTCACCGAATACGGACGGTATCGATCCGGAATCCTGCAGGGACGTGGAAATATCGGGTGTAAGATTTTCTCTCGGTGACGATTGTATCGCCGTGAAATCCGGTAAGATTTTCATGGCAAGAAAATGCGGACGTCCCTCCGAAAAAATCGTTATCTCCAGATGCCTTATGGAAGACGGTCACGGAGCAGTAACCCTCGGAAGCGAAATTGCCGGAGGAGTAAAAGATCTCCTTGTGAAGGATTGTTTCTTTAAAAACACCGACAGGGGACTTCGGATCAAGACCAGAAGAGGCCGGGGTAAGGACTCCGTTTTAGACGGAATCGTTTTTGAAAACATCCGGATGGAAAAAGTGAAAACACCGTTTACCGTAAACAGTTTTTACTTCTGCGATCCGGACGGTAAAACGGAATATGTACAAAGCAGGGAAGCATTTCCCGTTGATGACAATACACCGAAAATCGGAAGGCTGTATTTTAAGAACATTGAAGCAAGAGACTGCAGTGTGGCAGCGATGTACTGTGACGGACTTCCGGAAGAAAAAATCGAAGAAATACGACTGGAAGATATTCATATTTCCTTCGATGAAAACGCCGACAAACCGGATGTTCCGATTATGTCGTCGGGCGTAATCCCCTGTTGCAGAAAGGGAATTTACGCAAGAAACGTAAAGAAATTTGAAATGATTAACGTTCAAATAGAAGGTTGCGAGGGAGAAGAGGCAATCTTTGAACAGGTGGACGAGTTAATCGGAAATCAGGTTCCGGGGGAGAGAGAATGAGAATCGGAATACGACTTCATGATTCGGCAAAAGCACCGCTTGATGAGCGCCTTAAAACAGTTCACAATCAGGGATTTACCTGTGCGCACATTGCGCTTTCCAAACTGTTTGATGATGCGAAATACAGCAGCGTTTCTTCCCTGACACCGGGATACGCCATGTATTTAAAGAATCTGTTCGCGGAAAATGATTTGGACATTGCTGTTCTGGGATGCTATTTAAATCTTGCGAATCCAAATCCCGAGAAACTTTCGCAGATACAGGAAAAATACAAGGCAAACATCCGTTTTGCTTCGGTTCTCGGAAGCGGAGTGGTGGGAACCGAAACCGGAGCGCCGAACGAAGCATACCGTTTCGAACCTGCATGCAGAAGTAAGGAAGCACTCGATTCCTTCATCCGGGGATTGGAACCCGTTGTGGAATATGCGGAAAAATCAGGTGTTCTTGTAGCCATAGAGCCTGTGGCAAAGCATATTGTTTATGACGAAATCCGGGCAAGGGAAGTTTTAAAAAGCATTGCATCGCCGAATCTTCGGATTATCCTCGATCCGGTAAACCTGCTCGATTATGACAATTACGAGAATCGCAGAGAGGTTATTCAAAGAGCAATCGAGGAACTTCATGAAGACGTTGCGGTAGTTCATATTAAGGATTTTATCGTAAAAGACCGTGAGCTTGTAAGCGTGGGCGCGGGAAAGGGAATGATGGAATACGGGGATATCATGAATTTCATCGCCCGTGAAAAGCCGTTTATTCATGCAACTCTCGAGAATACAACGCCGGATACGGCAGAAGAATCCAGAAGATTTATAGAAGAACAGTACAGGCTGGCAGGCGGACAATAAGTATGGTTACGGCAATTGTAAAAGGATCCGTTCAGGAAACCATAGATGCGCTTACAAAAGACCCTTCCGAGTGGGCAAGGGTCATCATACCCCGCGGAATCTACAAAGAAAGGGTGGAGATTCATACGCCCCGTCTGATTCTCGAAGGGGAAGGGATGGATGCAACCTGCGTGGAAGAAAACTACGCCGCATCGGAGATTTTACAAAACGGCGAGCGCAGAGGAACGTTTCGATCCTACACCATGTTTGTCAATGCGCCTGAAGTGATTTTAAAAAATCTTGAGGTAAGAAACTCGGCAGGACCGAGAAAGAAAGCCGAGCAGGCCGTTGCGCTTTATTCAAACGGAGACTGTTTCCGGGCGGAAAGATGCCGGATAACGGGAGCGCAGGATACACTGTTTGCAGGACCTCTTCCGAAAAAGGAACGTGTTCCGAACGGATTTGCGGGACCCGGAGAAGGGCTTTCCAGAGTCAGAACCAGACATTTTTTCACCGGATGTGAAATCCGCGGGGATGTGGATTTTATCTTCGGCAGCGGAGTTGCAGCTTTCGAAAAGTGCCGAATCATAAGCAAAAGCGAGCCGGAACTGATCGGGCAGTTTGAAAACGGAGAAATGAATACGCTTGGGTATGTCTGTGCTCCGTCCACATATGAAGAAGAAAAAACAGGTTTTCTTTTTAAGGACTGTACATTTGAGTCGGACAATCTTCCGAAGAACAGTGTCTATCTGGCAAGACCCTGGAGGGACTTTGCAAAGTGCGTTTTCGTAAACTGCCGGATGGATGATCACATCAAAGAGGAAGGATTCCACGACTGGAACAGAAAGGAAGCTGCCGAAAACTGTTTCTTTGCAGAATGCGGATCTTACGGTCCGGGAGCAAAGGGAACCAGGGTTTCGTTTGCAAAGGTTTTATCGGATGTACAGGCAAAAGAGTATGAAAAAAACGGGGAATGGAAGGAGTTCTCCGAAAAAGTAATAAAGACGGAATAAACAGAATAATCAGAATAAACTTATAAAACAAAAGGAGGTTTATCAGAAATGGAATTAAGAACCGCAGCATCCCCCAAGGATGTAAAGTACTATGACACAACAAGACTCAGAGAGGAATTCCTGATCGAGAAAGTTTTTTATGAGGATGAGATCTACCTGGTTTACAGCCATATTGACAGAATTATCACCGGATCCGCAATGCCGGTTTCCAAGGAATTAAAACTGGAAGCAGGAGACGAACTCCGTGCGAAGTACTTCCTGGAAAGAAGAGAGATGGGTGTCATTAATATCGGCGGTGCCGGAACGATTACCATTGATGGAAAGGTGTACAAGGTTGCGCACAGAGAGGGAATGTACATCGGTATGGGTGCAAAGGATATTCTTTTTGCAAGCGATGATGCATCGAAGCCTGCAAAGTTCTATATTAATTCCGCTCCTGCACATACCACTTATCCCACGGTTTTAATCAAACCCGAAGGAACGCCGGAAGAGGGCGTGGTCATCGTATCGGACAAGAACAAGGTGGAACTCGGAACGTTAGAGGATTCCAACCACAGAACCATCTGCAAGTATATTCTTCCCGGTCAGGTGGAAAGCTGCCAGCTGGAAATGGGAATGACTCACTTAGAGCCCGGCAGTGTCTGGAATACAATGCCTTCCCACACACATGACCGTCGTATGGAAGTATATCTTTACTTTGAAATTCCCGATGACAGTTTCGTAATGCATTTCATGGGAGAGCCCACCGAGACCCGTCACATTATCATGCATAACGAGCAGGCGGTAATTTCCCCAAGCTGGTCCATCCACTCCGGTTGCGGTTCCAGAAACTATACCTTTATCTGGGGCATGGTCGGAGAGAATCAGGACTTTGACGATATGGATAACATTGAAAACAAAGATTTAAGATAAAAAGGAGAGTGCAAAATGGATATTTTAAAACAGTTTTCACTGGAAGGAAAAGTAGCACTGATTACCGGTGCGGTTTACGGTATCGGCTTTGCCATTGCGGAAAGCTATGCGGCAGCAGGCGCCAAGATTATTTTCAACTGTCTGGATGAAGAGACAAAGAATAAGGCTCTCGAATCCTACAAAGAAAAAGGAATCGATGCAACCGGCTATGTCTGTGACGTAACGGATGAAGAAGCCGTTCAGAAAATGGCAGCAGACATTAAGGAAAAATTCGGCGGTGTTGATATCCTTGTTAACAATGCCGGAATCATTAAAAGAATTCCCATGACCGAGATGAGCGCGGAAGACTTCCGTAAGGTGGTTGATGTTGACTTAAATGCACCCTTCATTGTTTCCAAGGCATTTATCCCTACCATGATCGAAAAGGGACACGGTAAAATTATCAACATCTGCTCCATGATGAGCGA
>DLBG01000021.1 GCA_002494135.1 Lachnospiraceae bacterium UBA7027 | reverse complement strand
AATGTTAACTTAATGACATTGGGGATAATCCCGGGGCTTTGTTTTATTGTAAACGGAACTGTTTTATCTAGGCGCCGCGCATACGAAAGTATGTCTTCCGCACCGGTAGCAGTAGATGCTTAATCCCGGATGCTTTACCGTAAGTTTTAATTTGATTTCGTTGTAGATATCGTTGCTGTATACGACGTTCTCCTGAATCATATAGGAGACAACGGAATCGTACGAAGGGGTAATATTATCCAGAAGAATCGCAATTTCCTTCTTGGCCAGCTCCAGATCGGAGGAGTATCCGGTGTCGGGGAACTGTCCGTAATAGTAGAAGTAGGTGCTGTCGCTGATTGGGGTAACGGGAATAAGTTCGTTTCCGTCATCCACGCGGTGGGTTGCTTCGATGATATCCCAGCCGGCGTTAAAATAGGCGTAAGACTGATACATGGTTCCCATCTGGGTTACGGAGGTATCGTCAAAGGTTACGTCCATGGCCCGCCATTCTCCTTTGATTTTAATGATATTCCATACATGCATTCCGCCGTTTCCGTAGCCGCTCTGCTTCTCAACTTCAAAACCGGCCATTCTGGCAAGCATATAGAAACAGTCGGTATAGCCCTGGCAGTTTGCGGCACCGTCCAGCAGAAGGCCCACCGCGGTACAGTAGCGGGGCATATGCTCACGGCTTCCGGGGTTGCTGTAGAAGGTCTTTGAGCAGATGTAATCATGAATCAGCCGTTCTCTGACGATTAAGTCCTTTTCCGGAAGAACCGTCTTTTCGATGAATTCCTTTGCCATGTTGTAGGTCTGAAGCTCATCGGAGTCAAGGCCCGAAGTATCATTGTTTAAGTAGGCATCGGAAATCAGGATGCCCGGATAATAGCCGATGTTTATATCCACATAAACCGTATTCTCGTCAAGAACGGTTCTTGCGGTAGATACATAAGGTGTGGAGAAACGGTACAGGAGGATATCGGTTGTCACGTCAAAGCCGTTTTTTGCGTTGAAACAGATGCTGGTTTGACGGTTCTTCATCATAAAAAGAAAGTACTCGTTGAATTCCTCGGTGTTGCTGATGTCGGGAACTTCGTCAAGGGAATACTTTTCTTCCGCATGAAATGCAGAGGGTTCTTCCCAGATCGGGTCGGGAGTATTATAAAAGAACGCGGAACCCGGATTAAAAGGGTCTTCGCCGGGAGTCTCTTCCGGGAGCGGTTCGCTTGTTGTAATTTCCGTGGATACCGGCTCGGAGGATTCTTCAATCAGAGAGAGAATCTCTGCGGGCAGGCCCGATTTTAAATTACAGCCGGATAAAAGAGAGCAGACGAACACTAAGCTTAACAGGACGGCTCCCATACGGGTTGTGATTCGGTTTTTGCGGTTTTTCTTTTTCATATTATTTATGGTAGCGAAAATTTACATCCGTGTAAAGGAAAACTATTTACAAACATATGTTCGTGCGCTATAATAAAAATGCAGTAACGATAATCTCAAAGAGGGCGTAGGATGGTGTATGCCATCCTGCGTTTTTTCTTTTTCTTATCCGTTGCTTAAAACGGATATATTCGATATACTGTAGTTGTTGTGATTTTACTGTCTCAGAAAGGGGATTGAAATGTTTGTTTTTTCAAAAATCAGATTGTGGATTTCTACTGTAGTAGCATTGGTTTTCGGTATATTCATGCTTGTTTACGGACTGATTCTTAACATCAGTTTAAGACAGCCTGCAAAGGATTTATACTCTATTGACTGGAGCACGCTTCACGGCAGCCAGCATGTTGTTGTGGATCTGGATTTCTTAATGGATCCTTATATGCTTTACGAAAAAGACGGCACGGTTACTTCGCAGTTTTATACCATTCCGGATCTGTATCAGGCAGACGACGGAAGACTTTATATGGGCGGCTTCATGGGCGTTGCCGTAACAAAAGAGAATTTTGCGAAGTATGACAAGCTTGTTGATGAGAGCTGGGAGTGGTGGAACGATGAAACAGGCACGGTAGCGTTTACTACCGAACCCATTCACATTGACGGATATATCCGTAAAATGAGCAGCAACGACAAGAAGTATATGAGAGAATACCTTCAGGATATGGGCTATTCTTCTTCCGAAATCGATGAACTGATTGTTCCCTATGTACTTATGAACAATTCCAGTTCCAATCTCGGATTTATCTTCGGCGGATTGATTTTGATGGTGTTCGGCTGTGTTTTGGGAGCATTCGCCGTTATGAGAACCATTAAGGATAAGAAGGCACAGGAGACTGCTTTCGCCGGCTCCGGTTTTGCATCGAATTACACAGGAAACGGCGGATACGGAGTTGTAAAAGATCCGTTCATTGATAACAACGGGAATAATTTTCAGTAAAAAATAATTGACAACGTAAAAAAAACTGATTATTATTAGTCTAATCGTGAAAAATGCCATGAAGGAATTATGCTTCATTCGGAAGTTTCAGAGAGCCGGCGGCTGGTGTAAGCCGGTACGGAAGAATGGTTGCAGTCTCACTCCCGAGCAGGATTCCCGAACGATGAGTAAGGAATTCCGGAAGACCCCGTTATCGCAGTCACAGATATGATAGTATCTGACAGAGTGGTTGTAAGAGCAACAAGTCGGGTGGTACCGCGGTAAGAAATTATCGTCCCGAAAGCCGAAAAGGCTTTCGGGATTTTTTTATGCGCAGGGCAAAGAACCTGCAGGAAACGCATACTCCAAAAAGAAAGGAAAACATCATGAACAGAATCAGAATCGCCGATGTAACGATTAAGGAATCCTGCAACAGCACGAAAAGTACGCTGAGTTTCAAGGAGAAAATGGAAGTTGCCAAACAGCTTGATTTGTTAATGACGGATGTCATTGAAATGCCGAAGACGGTCGGCCAGACGGAAAGCCTTCTGGTAAAATCCCTCGCTCCCGTGATTAAAAACAGTGTTCTTTGTGTGGAAGCGGGACTGGACAGGGATGAGGTAGACAAGGCTATGGCAGCGCTTGCCAATGCTAAGAAACCCAGAATCTGCATTAGCGTACCGACTTCACCCGTACAGATGGAATATGTCTGCGGCATGAAGCCGAAGAAGATTCTCGAACTTGTTCCCGCCATTGTATCCTATGCAAAGACGCTTTGCCCGGAGGTGGAATTCTCCTGTAAAGATGCAACCAGAAGCGAGAAAGACTTCCTCTGCACGGTGATTCTCTCCGCGGTAAAGGCAGGCGCCACTTTGGTGGATTTAGAGGATACGGCGGGTGTGATGCTTCCGGAAGAATTTGATTCCCTGATGGATACCATTCTTGCGATGTTAAAGGAAGAAGGCGAAAACGTTGCTGTTTCCGTTACCTGCTCGGACAACCTGAATATGGCCACCGCCAATGCGGTAACCTGTATCCGGAGCGGTGCGGTGGAAGTAAAAACGTCCTTAATCGGTAAGGCGGCACCCAAACTGGAAGCCATCGTCAACATGGTGACGGAGCGCGGTGATTCCCTGGAAATGGAAATCGCACAAAAGCGTCCCGAGGTGGAGAAAACCTTAAGAAAACTTTTCTGGATGGAGGGCAGCCGCAGCGGTGGAACCAACATCTTCGAAAAGGAAGAGCCAAAACATGAGGAACTGGATCTGGATGAAAATGCGGATATCTCCAAAGTAATCCGTGTGATTAAAAAACTCGGTTATGAATTATCCGATGACGATAATGCGAAAGTATATAAGGAATTCAAGAGAGTTTCCGAGAAAAAGAAAGTCGGAACCAAGGAAATGGAGGCCATTATCGCAACCGCATCGTTACAGGTTGCACCGACCTACCAGCTTGTAAACTTTGTCATCAACAGCGGCAACATCATTACCCCGACCGCACAGGTAACCCTGGAAAAAGACGGAAACCAGTTAAAGGGATTAAGCTCTGGAGACGGTCCGATTGCGGCAGCGTTTTTAGCGGTGGAGATGGTAGTCGGCGTTCATTACGAACTGGATGATTTTCAGATTCAGTCCGTTACCGAAGGAAGCGAAGCAGTCGGAAACGCGCTCGTAAAACTCCGTTACAACGGAAAACTGTATTCCGGAAACGGAATTTCCACCGACATTATCGGTGCAAGTATCCGCGCATACTTAAATGCCATCAACAAGATTGTATTTGACAGCAAGAACGAATAAGAAAGGGCAGAGAAATGAAATTATCTTTTAGTACAAACGGATGGGATGATTTTGACTGGACAGACTGTTATGCAACCGCAAAGGATCTGCAGTTTGCCGGCATCGAAATTCATGATATCAAAAGAGAAGTATTCTCCGGAAAGAACAGACCGTTCAACAATGAGAATATTCTGGAAACCGCAAGAAAAATCTTCCAGATGCAGCTTGTTATTCCCTGCCTGGACGCAACCTGTGACGTGGCGGATCCCGGCCGCGTGGAAAAGAATGTGGAAGAAATCCGTGAATATATCCGTGTTGCGAAGATTTTAAACTGTCCGGCAATCCGTTTAAGAGCCGGAAAAACCGTCGGCGACGAAATCGATGACGAGCCGGTAATCGAATGCATCCGTCAGACCTTCAAAGAGGCGGATTTAAACGGTGTCTCCCTGCTTTTGGAGACCATCGGGGCCTATGCGAATACCGAGCGTCTGCGTAATGTTTTAAATGTGTTTGCAAGAGACAACGTGGCTGCGCTCTGGGATATTCATCACACCGTACGTCACGGCGGAGAGAGTCCCGAAACCACCATTCAGAACCTGGGTGCATATGTAAAACACGTACATATCAAAGACTCCGACGAGAACGGTTACTGCCTGATGGGCGAAGGAAACCTTCCGATTGCCGATCTGATGCTTGCCCTGCAGAGCGTGAACTACGAAGGGTTTGTTTCCTTTGAGTGGATTCCCGCATGGTTAAGTGAGCTGTCCGATCCCGGAATCGTATTCCCGCATTTCGTGAATTACATGAGCCAGTATGAAAGAGAAACCGTTACCGCGGATCACGGTCTGTATTCCAACCGTGCCGGAACCGGTAAGTTCATCTGGAAAAAGGAAGAGATTATCGACAAGACTTTCCCGCAGGTACTTGACCGCATGGTGGAGGAATTCCCGGACCAGTATGCATTCCGTTACACGACACTGGACTATACCAGAACTTACAAAGAGTTCCGTGACGATGTCGATGAGTTTGCAAGATCCTTAATCGCCCTCGGTGTAAAGCAGGGTACCCATGTGGCAATCTGGGCAACCAATGTGCCGCAGTGGTATATTTCCTTCTGGGCCTGCTGCCGTATCGGTGCGGTACTTGTTACCATGAATACCGCGTATAAAATCCACGAGGCGGAATATCTGCTTCGTAACTCCGATACCCATACCCTGGTTATGATTGACGGCTTCCGTGATTCCCACTATAACGAGATTATGGCAGAACTCTGTCCCGAACTTGCCACCAATACACCCGGCAAGGCACTTCACTGCAAGAGACTTCCGTTCCTTCGCCATATCATCAATGTAAGCAGCCGCCAGCCCGGATGCTTAACCTGGCAGGAAGCACTGGATCTGGCAAAGACCGTCCCCATTGAAGAAGTCTACAGAAGATCTTCCCTGGTTGACAAACATGATGTCTGCAACATGCAGTACACCTCCGGAACCACCGGTTTCCCGAAGGGTGTCATGCTGACACATTATAATGTGGTAAATAACGGAAAATGCATCGGTGACCGTATGGATCTGTCCACTGCGGATCGTATGATGATTCAGGTTCCCATGTTCCACTGTTTCGGTATGGTACTTGCCATGACGGCATCCATGACCCACGGTGTTACGATTTCACCGATTCCGTATTTCTCCACGAAGCCGGCGCTTGCCTGCATCAATCGTGAGAAAATCACCTGCTTCCACGGCGTTCCGACCATGTTCATTGCCATGCTGGAGCATGAAGATTTTGAAAAAACCGATTTTTCCTATATGAGAACCGGAATTATGGCCGGATCTCCCTGTCCCATTTCCGTTATGAAGGATGTGGTGGAGAAAATGCACATGAGCGAAATCACCATCGTATACGGTCAGACCGAAGCTTCCCCCGGATGTACCATGTCCAGCACCGAAGATCCGATCGAGGTACGTGTAAATACCGTTGGCAGTCCCCTGCCCGGAGTGGAATGCAAGATCATTGATCCCGAGACCGGAGAAGAAGTTCCCGACGGCGTAAACGGTGAGTTCGTGGCAAGAGGCTACAATATTATGAAGGGCTATTATAAAATGCCCATGGCTACCGCTCAGGCAATTGACAAGGACGGATGGCTTCATACCGGTGACCTGGCATGCAGAACTCCGGAAGGCAATTTCCGTATCACCGGACGATTAAAGGATATGATTATCCGAGGCGGTGAGAATATTTATCCGAAGGAAATCGAGGAATTCATCTATACACACGAGTCCGTAAAGGACGTTCAGGTAATCGGTGTGCCCGATGAACAGCTCGGCGAGGAAATCTGTGCTTGCGTAGTACCCAAGGAAGGGGTTACTCTTACAGAAGAAGAAATCAAGGATTATGTTCGTTCCCATATGGCGAAACACAAAGTTCCGAAATATGTGGATATCGTGGACGGATTCCCCATGAACGCGGCCGGTAAGATTTTAAAATACAAGATGCGTGAAGCAGCCGTTGAGAAATACGGTCTTGCCAAGGCAGACAGCATCGAGACCGCTTAAAGCAGGGAGTGCTTCCACAGGAGGTTCAGATGCAGTTTAGACTTCCCGAGGATGTCAAAAGAATAATCGAAACATTAAACAAGGCAGGATTTGAGGCATACGCCGTAGGCGGATGCGTCAGAGACTGCCTTCTTGGCAAGGAACCGAACGACTGGGACATCACCACTTCCGCGCTTCCCGCACAGGTAAAATCACTGTTTCACCGTACCGTTGATACCGGAATCGCCCATGGTACCGTAACGGTTCTCTTAAACCGGACGGGCTACGAGGTGACCACTTACCGCATTGACGGCGAATATGAGGACGGAAGACATCCGAAGGATGTTACGTTTACCGCGAGCCTGAGAGAGGATTTAAGGCGCAGGGATTTTACCATCAATGCCATGGCATATAATGAGGAAGAAGGGCTGATGGATTTGTTTGACGGGCAGCAGGATCTGCAAAGAGGGATCATCCGCTGCGTGGGAGAGGCAAAGGAACGCTTCGGCGAGGATGCACTTCGTATGCTTCGGGCGATTCGATTCTCGGCACAGCTCGGTTTTATCTTAGATGAGGCCACGGCGGAGGCAATAAAGGAACTGGCACCGACGCTTTCAAAGGTTTCTGCGGAACGGATTCAGACAGAGCTTGTAAAAACGGTTACCTCCCCGCATCCCGAACGGCTGAGGGAGGCATACGAATACGGTCTTACAGCGGTTTTCCTGCCGGAATTCGACCGTATGATGCAGACACCGCAGAACAATATCAATCATTTCTACAACGTGGGAGAACATACCTTAAAGAGCATGCAGCACATTGCTCCCGATAAGGTGTTGCGCCTTGCGATGCTGTTTCATGATATGGGAAAACCCTTATGTAAAACGACGGATGAGGACGGAACGGATCATTTCCGCGGTCATCCCGAGGTTTCCGCAGACCTGGCGGCAGAGTGCTTAAGACGGCTTAAATTCGACAACGATACTTCGGAACGTGTCAGCAGACTCTGCAGAGCCCATGATTACCGCATCGAGCCGGAGTGCAGATATCTGCGCCGGGCGATGAGAAAACTCGGGGAGGACCTCTTTCCGGATTTCTTTGCGGTCCAGAGAGCGGACGTCTCGGCACAGAGCGATTATAAAAGAAAAGAAAAACTTGCCCAGATTGCGAAAAATGAGGCCGATTACCTTGAAATTACCGCAAAAGGAGAGTGTGTTTCCCTAAAAAATCTTGCGGTCAACGGAAGCGACTTAATCGGGTGCGGAATCCGACCCGGAAAACAGATTGGCGAGCTCTTAAATTTGATGTTGGATGAGGTGGTCGAACACCCCGAAAACAATGATAAAATCTACCTTTTACAAGTTATGTTACCCAAAAACCTTGAAAAATGGGGAAAAAATGAAAAAAAATAGCAAAAAACCCTATATTTTGTGGTATTCTCCTTGACAAAAAGGGTGAAAAATACTATAAATAGATTAGACGGTGGATATACCGTTGGACAAAATTCATTCTATTTTATAAAGAGGAGGAGTTCATAATGAACAAGACAGAATTAGTTGCAGCAATCGCTGATCAGGCTGGTTTAACAAAGAAAGATGCTGAGAAGGCAGTTAACGCTTTCACAGAGGTAGTTAAGAAAGAATTAAAGAAGAAAGACGGAAAGGTTCAGTTAGTTGGATTCGGTACTTTCGA
>DLBG01000131.1 GCA_002494135.1 Lachnospiraceae bacterium UBA7027 | reverse complement strand
CGTTACTGGCAAATGAAGGTTATCATTATGATTTTAACTCCTATGTTCCTTTGCCGCAGCCGCAGGTAGAACAGATTGATCAGCCGGAGGAAAATGTCAATCAGGAAATTCAAAACGAAGCGATTCTGCATGAGGAAGAACTGAATCAGAATCAGAACCTGGAGGAAAATAATCAGGAAGAACTGAATCAGAACCAGAACCCGGAGGAAAATAATCAGGAAGAACTGAATCAGAACCAGCAGAATGCAAATCCCGAGAATAACAACATTAATCCCGAGAACAACATTGTAAATAATAACATCGAGAATGTTGAACCGGTAAATCAGCCGGTAGAACAGCCGGCAGAACATCCGGAGCAGCCCGCGGTGGAAGCGGAACATAAACGCCCCGTTATGAAAAACGAGAATATCGAAGCCCGTGCAAATCTGGTGACAGCCAGACTTCAGGATGCAACCCTGACAGCCCGCGGAAGCGATGAATATAAGCATGCAAGGGAAGAGTTTAAGAAGGTTCAGCAGCAGTGGAAAGATGCCATTCAGCGAGGGGACGGAAAGATTCTTGAAGAGGATCTGCTGCCGCTTCGAAACAATCTGTACAATGTTCTCTATCTTCAGGATACATACCTTGGAAAGAAGATCAAGGATAAAGATAAATCCGATAATGCGAAGAAGCGTATCAGTGCGCAGACGTTAGGCTTTGATCTTGTGGAAGAAATG
Organism: Lachnospiraceae bacterium UBA7027; assembly: GCA_002494135.1. Taxonomy (GTDB): domain Bacteria; phylum Bacillota; class Clostridia; order Lachnospirales; family Lachnospiraceae; genus UBA3766. The sequence goes on along the minus strand of DLBG01000131.1, from coordinate 4,793 downwards.
ATCTATGCACTTGACGTCAGAAGGGAAGAATTAGAAAACGAACCCGCTCCGGATATTAATACCATTGCCGACGAATCCAATCGTGCAATGACCGGAATTAACAATGCGAAACTCTTTGCCCGCGGAAGCGATGAATACAAGAGTGCAACGGAAAGCTATGAAAAACTGAATCGTAAAATAAGCGATCTTTCCAGGAAGTACAACGGAAAGATGGAGCAGATTACCACCGCGGAGCTGGATGATTTACAGGAATTCTTGGAACAGACAGAGGATATTCTTACAGATTATACCTCCATGAAGGTGGGCGAAACCTTAAGCGAGAATACACACAACCGTACCAAAGCAGTCTCTGAAGCCAGAACGGTAGTACACAGAACAATCCGTCTTGTGAATGAACTGCGTGCCGCGAAAGAAGCCGCTCCGATAAAGAATCTTGGGGAACTGCACGGAGAGAGTACAGCAAAGTACATTTCTATTCTCAATGCGGAGCAGAATGTTCACTTTGGCAGTTCCGAGTACGAAAATGCAAAGAAAGAATATAAGGCTTATGTTGATACCATCAGTATGCTGAAAGTCAACGAGGCAGATGTTCATCGTCGCGAACTTGATGATTTGGAAAGAAAGATGAACGCAAGTGTCGAAGCCATTGACAAGTATCTCGCTACCAAGAAGGGAAAGGAACTGAGCGAAAAGACACAGAAGCGTGTGGATGCGATGCGCCAGGCCAAAGAGAATATTCTCGAGGCAAGGAAGAAAGTAAAAGAAATGGCAAAGACACGTCGTGCGGATGCAAATAAAATGGATACTCAGACTCTTGAGACTGCGGAAGCCAGAATTCTTACCGATGTTACGACGGCGAAGAGCAGAGTTAACGGAAACAAAGTATGGTTCGGCGGAAGCGATTACGACAAAGCCGTTGAACTGTATGATAAAGTGGTTGCAGGAGAGGTACAGAGATATAACACCAGAGAGGAAAATCCCCCTTCAAAGAATTCTCTTGAGGCGGAATTGAAACAGCTCAATGAAGCAAAGAAGGCAACCCTTGTTTATATCGAACGCAAGGAAAAGGAAAACAAGGATAAAGCTCTTGATTATAAGGGTCAGAAGCGTCTTGAGGAAATGAAAAACGCATATAACAGCTTAAATGTCCGAATCGACAGGGCAGAGAGTAAGTTAGAAGCGCTTGAAGCAAAGTCAAAGAGCGACGACCTTAAGCAGATGAAGAAGTTCGTTGAAGAGAAACGTGCCGAAGTCCCCGGAAAGACCGGCCTTGAAAAAATCATTGCCATGCAGTCCAAAACCGCGGCACAAAATCTGTGTGCAATAGCCGGGCAGAAGAGTATTACAAAGAGTGATCCCCACGTAATCCGCAGTTCCGTCGCAGCTCTTTTGCTGGAACAGAACATTAAGGATAAAAGCATTACGATGCCGATTCCCGCAACCATGAACTCTTACTCAAAACTTGTAAATAAGATAGCTACTTCGGAAGAATTCAAGAATATGTTCCCGGATAAGAATCTTACCCCCGATTACTGTAAGAATCTGCTGACCGATCCTAAGGTCCTTAAGGGAATCAACCGGAAATTCTTAGAAAACGTACGAAAGGTCGGAGCGAAGGAGAAGCAGGCAAATATTCAGGTAAACTTAAACCGTCAGAATCCGGAAGCGCAGGGCCAGGGCCTTGGGGCACCCGGCAAGTAATCCGGTAAGTGTAAAATCATAAAGAAACAATGTACGGGAAGAGCAAAACAGGATTAGCAAATGCTAATCCTGTCCGCCTTCCCGTAAATTATAATCGGGATCTTCATCCATCATTCGAAGCAGTATCTCTGCAAACCGCGGATCAAACTGTGCTCCGCTTCCGTTCGTGATTTCCTCACGAATTCTCTCCTGCGGCATTATATTCCGGTAACTTCGTTTACTCGACATGGCGTCGTATGCATCCGCCATGCGGGCCGAGTGACCGTTGGTATAGATGTCCTTCGCATCGATGGTCGGATCGTCGTCAACCAGAAATACACGGTTTGCCATTATGATACATCCTTTCCTCTGTCTGTTCGGCACATATAGAATACTTGAAAAGCACGATTTTTACAATTATACTTAACACGAATATTGAAATTGCGCGATTTATACATTTTTCAGGGGATTTTTTTATGAAAAGAAGCAGAAGCAGTCTTGTAATCACGCTCGGCGTCACTTTTATTCTGATGACGCTGCTGGTTGTATTCACGGCAAGGGTTATTTTCCGGACCGCTTTCTCTGCAGTGCAGGAACTCGGAGACAATAAGGCAACCGCGGTTACCGCGGATCTGGAGAACTATCTCGACACCGCAAAGAGCGTTCTGTGGCTTGCTGCGGACACCGTCGATCACATGGTGGCAAAGGGCGCAACGGATAAAGAAATTGTCGAATATATTACGAGGGAGTCTTCCAATACCGAGCAGCAGTTTGACGAAAGCTATACCGGTATTTACGGTGTCATCAACGGAAATTATGTGGACGGAGTCGGATGGGTTCCGCCCGATGACTATGATCCGACCCAGAGAGACTGGTATAAAACAGCGGTTGGCGGAAAAGGAGATGTTGTAATCGTTTCTCCCTATGTAGATGCACAGACCGGAAACGTAATCATTTCCGTAGGCCGTGCGCTGGAAGATAACAACAACGCAATGGCACTGGATTTAACCTTAAGCGGGGTTCAGGAAATTGTCGAAGGCATCCAGATTAACGGCTACGGATACGGTTATATCGTAAATGAGGACGGAATGGTAATCGCCCATCCGGACCGCAATCAAAACGGAAAAAATTACGCTGAACTCGAAGAATATAAAGATCTGTTTGAGAAAATCACGGCAACCGGGAAAGGCAATTTTACCGCAACCGTAGACGGAAAGAAATGTACGGTTTTTGTGGATACCGTTATGGACCAGTGGTATCTGGTTATCGTTACCACAAACGCCGAACTGTATCAGGCGCCCAGAACTTTGCTTGCCATCAGTATTCTGATTAACCTGATTGTATTCGTGTTGATTTCGGTTTTCTATTTCCTCGGATACAGAAACGAACGTAAGTCCAACGAACGTATGGAGGAGATGAAGGAAATCGAGCGGCAGAAGGACTATGAAGCAAAGGTCCTGAAACTGGAAAAATCTGCCGCGGACTCGGCCAATAAGGCAAAGAGTAACTTCTTAGCCGACATGAGCCATGAAATCCGAACGCCGATTAATGCCATCCTCGGTATGAATGAAATGATCCTGCACGAGTCAAAGGAAGAGGAAATACTGGATTACGCAATCAGCATAAAAAGTGCCGGTACGACGCTTCTATCCATTATCAACACGATTCTCGATTTTTCCAAAATCGAAGACGGCAGAATGCGTCTTGTGCCGGTGGAATTCGAAACGGCAACCCTCGTGACGGGGCTTGTTAATTCCATCAACGAACGAGCGAAGAACAAGGGACTGGAATTCAAGGTGGAAATCGACGAAACCACACCGTCGGTGCTGTTGGGCGACGATGTGCGCATCAGTCAGGTCATCATGAATCTTTTAACCAATGCCGTAAAATACACCGAAAAGGGATCCATTACCCTTTCCGTTACCAACCTGCTTGTGCATAACAATACGGCCAGACTGCTGGTTTCCGTAAAGGATACCGGTATCGGAATCCGCAAGGAGGATATCGACAAACTGTCCATTTCGTTTGAACGGGTGGATGAGAAGAGAAACCGCCATATCGAGGGTACCGGCCTCGGAATTTCGATTGTGACGAAACTTCTGGAGATGATGAACAGCAAGCTTCAGATTCAGAGTGAATACGGCGTGGGTTCCGAGTTCAGTTTTGAACTGCCGATTGAGGTTGTGGACGAAACACCGATCGGAAACTACAGCATCAGCGCAAAGAGTTCATCAAAGACGGCGCAGAGTGAGGTAACTCTTCACGCGCCGGAGGCGTCGATTCTGCTTACGGATGACAATGACATGAACCGCAAGGTTGCGATGAATCTGTTGAAGCTATTCGGAATCAAACCGGTGCTGTGCCGCTCCGGACGGGAGACCGTTGCGCAGATGTACAAGGGACGGTATGACATCCTTTTTTTGGATCACATGATGCCGGATATGGACGGTATTGAAACGCTGAAGATGTTAAAAGAGCGCGGCCTGACGGAGAATACGAAGGTGATTGCGCTGACCGCAAATGCCGTGGTGGGTGCAAGGGAGACATATCTGGAGGCAGGTTTCGATGATTATCTTTCGAAGCCGATTCAGATTCCGGAACTTGAGAAGATGTTGCGCAAATACCTGCCGGAAAGCGTTCTTGAGCAGGATTGGGGCAAGACGGAAGCCGCACCTGTTCAAAAAGAGCAGCCGGTTGAGAAGTTTAAACGAATCGGACTCAATGTGGGGGAAGGCCTTGCATACTGCGCGGGTGACGAGAACCTGTATGAGGAAATCATATGCGACTATGCGGAATCGGTGCCGGAGAAAATTGAAAAACTGAACGGATTTTTAGCGGATGACAATCTGAAGGATTATAAGATCCTCATTCATTCCGTCAAGAGTTCCTCCAAAACCATCGGGGCATCGGACCTTTTTGAGAAGGCAAGGGCGCTTGAAATGGCGGCGGATGAGGACAGAGCCTATATCGACGCAAATCACGAAGAAGTTATGACGGAACTAAAGAATTTGTCCGAAGAACTATTAAAAGGGTAACATAGGAAGTGCCGGAACAGGCTAATATAAGGAAGTATCGGAACAGGATAACATAGGAAGTACCGTAACAGGGTAACC
>DLBG01000089.1 GCA_002494135.1 Lachnospiraceae bacterium UBA7027 | reverse complement strand
CGCAAAGATTGATGAAATCGAATTAAGCAGGGAAGATTATATTCCGACCACAATGCCGGAATTTGACCGTGTTTTGGGCGGCGGAATCGTTCCGGGAAGCCTGACGTTAGTCGGCGGCGATCCCGGAATCGGCAAATCCACCCTTCTTTTACAAATCTGCAGGCTTTTAGGACAAAAGGGACACAGCATACTTTATATTTCCGGCGAGGAATCCTTAAAGCAGATTAAAATCCGCGCACTGCGGCTCGGCGATTTTAACGACAGGGTGGAGCTGATGTGTGAAACATCCCTTACCGTAATCGAAGAGGTCATCCGCAGAAAGAAACCCGAGATCGTGGTCATCGACTCCATTCAGACCATGTTTTTGGAAGAAGTGACTTCCGCACCGGGCAGCGTATCCCAGGTCCGCGAATCCACGGGCGTTTTCATGCGCCTGGCAAAAGGGCTTAACGTATCGATTCTGATTGTCGGGCACGTGACCAAGGAAGGTACCGTGGCAGGCCCGAGAGTGCTCGAACACATGGTGGATACGGTGCTTTATTTTGAAGGGGACAGACACGGCGCATACAGGATTCTGAGGGGAGTAAAGAACCGTTTCGGTTCCACCAACGAAATCGGCGTGTTTGAGATGCGTTCAAACGGGCTAGCGGAAGTGGAGAATCCGTCCGAATTCATGTTGGAAGGCCGGCCGAAGGATGCGAGCGGCTGCGTGGTTACCTGCTCCATGGAGGGCACGAGACCGATTCTTGTGGAGGTACAGGCCCTTGTTTCGCAGACGAATTTCGGAATTCCGAGAAGACAGGCGCAGGGAGCGGATTATAACCGTTTAAACCTGCTGATGGCGGTTCTGGAAAAAAGAGTGGGCTTATCCTTAGGTGACTGTGATGCCTATTTAAATGTGGCGGGCGGCATTAAGGTAACCGAGCCTGCCATCGATTTAGGGATTGTTTTTGCAGTCGTATCGTCGTTTCGTAACAAACCCCTTCCGGCGGATTTGGCCGTATTCGGAGAAGTGGGACTGTCCGGAGAAATCCGTTCGGTTTCCCAGATTGAGGGAAGGGTAAAAGAGGCCATGAAACTGGGCTTTGCAACCGTGATTGTGCCGGAAAGCTGCAAAGCAACCTTAAAAGATTTCGAAACACAGAGTTTTGAGAAAAACTCTCCGGGAATCCGCATTCTGTATGCACAGTCCGTTTCGGAGGCAATTTCGCTTATGGAGAGTGTTTAGGAGTTTAAGCGGGAATCCTCGGCAATTCAATTGCCGAGGAGTCCACGAAAATGCTTGCGTTACGTAAAACGATATGATATAATTTCACTCGGTGTAAAAATCACCGGTCCAGGGGATTGGTCAAATGGTATGATAGGGGTCTCCAAAACCTTTGGTGGGAGTTCGATTCTCTCATCCCCTGCGAACCTCGAAACGATGCTTCAGGAAGCAGTTTCGAGGTTTTTTATTGCCTGTTTCCCGCTTAAAATTCGTTTCAAGAACAGGGAAAATATGGTATGATGTTTCCGTAAGGTTATTCGTTTTGACGCTTCGAAGGGAGAAGAAAAACAGCATGGAAGATTTTAACGAAAAAATCGGATGGAAAAGAAGAATTCTGATAGTCGATGATGAAGAAATCAACCGGGAGATTCTCGGGAATATTCTTCAGGACCGTTATGATGTTTTTTACGCCACAGACGGAAAGAAAGCAATGGAGATGCTTGGAGATAAGAATTCGGACTTCTCCCTGATTCTGCTGGATTTACTGATGCCGGTAATGGACGGCTTCGAAGTGCTCGATCTGCTCCAGGGCGATGAGGTTTTAAAACATGTTCCGGTAATCGTCATGACCTCCGAGAAAACGGCGGAAGTAAAGAGCATAAAACACGGGGCGTACGATTTTATCACAAAGCCTTATGATATGCCGGAGGTGATTCTGGCCAGATGTGAAAGAATCATTGAATTAAACGAAGGCAAGAGCATTATCCGCGCAGCGGAAAAAGACGAACTTACGGGACTGTATACCAGAGAGTTTTTCTTTGAATATATCCGCCGGTTCGAACATATTGCATCCGAACAGGCAATGGATGCGGTGGTTTTGAATATCGATCATTTTCACATGATCAACGAAATGTACGGACGTGAGGTGGGAGACAGAGTCCTTTGCAGTACCGCGCAAACCCTCACGGAGATGTTCGGCGGGGAAACATTTATCGCATCCAGAACGGATGCGGATTCGTTTTATCTTTATATGAATCACAGGGAAAATTATGAAGGGGTGTTCGACGGACTTCAGGATGAGCTTTCTCACCTGACGCATCTGCCGAGAATCCGTTTCCGAATCGGAATCTGCCAGGACGCGGAGAAAACGCTTCCCGCGGAGAACCGCTTTGACCACGCGAAACTTGCCTGTGACCAGATTCGCGGAGATTATACCAGACAGATTTCCTATTACAACAAGGAAGACAATGACAGGGAACTCTACGGAGAGAGGCTGATCAACGATATGGAAAATGCCATCCGAAACGGCGATTTTATCGTTTATTACCAGCCGAAATTCGACATCCGGTCGGATACTCCCCACCTTCGCAGCGCGGAAGCGTTAATCCGCTGGAATCATCCGCAGCTCGGAATGATTTCGCCGGGGTCTTTCATTCCTTTATTTGAAAGCAACGGCCTGATTCAGAAACTTGACCGTTTCGTCTGGGAAGAGGCTGCAGGGCAGATTCGGAAGTGGAAAGAAGAATACGGCATTGCCGTTCCCGTATCCGTTAACGTTTCGAGAATCGATATTTACGATCCGGAACTGGAAAACCGCCTCGCGGGGCTGGTTGAAAAGAACGGTCTGACTCCCGGGGAACTGATGCTTGAAATCACGGAATCCGCATATGCCGACAACGCAAGGGGACTGATTGAAACCGTGAATCATTTAAGGGAGCGCGGATTCAAAATCGAAATGGACGACTTCGGTTCCGGATATTCTTCCTTAAATATGCTGACCACCATTCCCATTGACGTGCTGAAACTGGACATGAAGTTTGTACGCAACATGCATAAGGACGAAAAGAGTTTAAAACTGGTGGAACTGATTATCGACATTGCCGGATTCTTCGGTGTGCCGCTGGTTGCCGAGGGCGTGGAAGACGAAGAACAGTTTAAGACACTTAAGGAAATGGGCTGTGACGTCATTCAGGGGTACTATTTCTCAAAACCGGTTCCAGCGGAGGAATTCGGGAAATTCGTGGAAGAGGAAAAGAGAAGGAGAGATGCGATATGCTGACACTCGACGGATTGAAAGCTTACGGGGCCGATACGAAAAGCGGCATGGAACGATGCATGAACAATGAAGCATTTTACCTAAGACTGGTGGAAAAATCCCTGTCGGATACTTCCTACGATAAATTAAAGGAGGCGGTTGCTGCAAATGATCTGGATGCCGCGTTCGAGGCTGCACATGCCTTAAAGGGTGTTCTCGGAAATCTCGCGCTGACTCCGCTTTACGAGCCTGTTTCGAAGATTACGGAACTGCTTCGTGCGAAAGAGCAGGCGGATTACAATGCGTATGTCGACGAGATTCTGGCTAAGTTCGGGGAACTGAAAAATCTTTGTAACTGAGGTCTGAAAAGCTTAAAAACGGCGGAAGTTTTTGCCGGGTCCGGTTAAAAGAAGGGGGCTGTGCGGATGAAGACATACAAAGCAGAACTGTTTGACGACGGGAAATACCTTCTCGGAGAAAGTCCGTTCTATGATGCAAAGCGTAACCGCTATTCCTGGGTGGATATTGTAAAGGGAGAACTGTGGACGCTTGAGGACGGAACAAAGAAACATTTTACCCTGGGGCAGCCGCTGGGTGCGGCCGTTCCGCTTCCGGATTCCGACGGCTTTATTTTAGCGGCGAAAGACGGGCTTTATTTATACGAAAACGACAGGGCAGGACTTGTCTGTCCCCTGAACGGAATATTTAAATCATACTGGCGCTCCAACGATGCCAAGGCGGATCCCGCCGGAAGAATTTTTTTCGGTGCTTCCGTGGCGGATGACGATCATCCGGCAGAGGGGGCGCTTTTTTGTTACGAAAACGGAAAGGTGACCTGCCTGCAGGAGAATACGAAGATCGCAAACGGTATGGCCTGGTCATCGGATGAAAGGAAATTTTATTTTGCGGATTCCCTGGAGCATGCGGTATTCGTTTACGATTATGACAGACCGGGCGGCGGAATTTCAAACCGCAGGATTCTGTTTACGGTGAAAAACGGAGTACCGGACGGCATGTGTATCGACAAAGACGACAATCTGTGGCTTGCGGTCTGGGGCGGAAACCGGATTGAAAAACATGACGGAAGAAGCGGAGAACTGCTGGCGGTAATCGAAGTTCCCGCAAAACAGCCGTCCTCGTGCTGCTTTACGGATGAACATACGCTTTTTATCACTTCGGCCGGAATCGGCCAAAACGGCGAATTTGACGGCTGTTTATTTACCTGCGGAACGGATTGAAAAAAATATTTTTAAAATTTTTAAAAAAAGTCTGGTTTTTGTTGGACTTTTGTTGGACGGGGCATGTTATTAATTGATTGTACCCGGTTGAAAAGGGCAGAAAACGGGTGTAGAGCAACAGGATTAGGAGGTTTTTATGAGAGTAATCGTTTTAAATGACGCGGATGAAGAAGTCAGAAATCAATTCAGAGGATTTGTACCCAAGGAATTTGAAGGAATGCTGGCAGACGGCTGCTCATTTATGATCGGTGCAGTGGAAGCGGACAAGAACGGTCTGGAAGCGGCAGGCATTACCCTGGTAGCCTTGGAAGACGAGGAATTCGTTGTTAAGTGGGTGTGGGTAGATCCGGATTTCCGTTATAAAGAAGCCGGAAGCAAAATGATGGATGCACTTTTTGCAACCGCAAACGAAAACGGACTCGAAACCGTTGTCATCCAGATTCCCTCCGTGGAACAGGATGAATACAGAACGGAAAGCGAAGCCTACGAATTCTTCTTTGAATTTGCTTTCGGAGATGCGGAAATCAAGGAAGTGGACGGAATCAGAGTCTTTGAGCTTACCGCAGATGTAGAGAATTATCTGAACATGGAAAACGAAGATGCAAATGATGCATTCCGTGCAGAGAAGATAGAGAAGGAATATGAAAAATTCCCGACGAAGTTTGTGGCGACGGGAGTGGAATACTTCAGCGGTGTTCCCATTGAGGAATAATCGGGTTTAGGAGGAAAGAATCATGGCTGAGACCAAAAAGCATAACAAACTGATTAACGAGCAGGCATATGCAGCGCTGAGTGATGACCTGAAGAAAAGAGCCGTCAGATTAAACGGCGGTTACTATATCGTTTATCCCCTGGAACTGGCGCAGGAAAAGTTTAAGCTTTCGCAGGACAGAGCAAACGAAAGTGAAAACGTTCAGAAGACCAGACGCAACGAAGCGAAGGATGCCTTAAACAGAGAAGTCACCAACAATGATTTCAAAGTACGGAACGAACAGCTCGATAAATTCGTGGTAAACGGAAGTTCCGTTCTGGATAAGGACTGGAGACTCTTTAAGAAAGCTTCCCCCGAAATGGACTGGGTGAAGAAATCCATGAATGCGTTAAACAGTGTTTTAAACGAGTCTTTGGAACAGTATTTCGAAAACGGATCCTTCAAGGCTGAAAAATATCAGGCAAGACTGGATGCGGCTTACGATGAATTCATTACCGCAGCCGAGAATTACTGCAAGGTAAAGAATCCTTCCAGCCGTCCCGGAATCCGCAGAAAGAACCGCGTTGCAGCGCTTTTGAAGCGTGTAAAGCAGATGAAACTCGATTCCAAGAGTCTTGTGGATGCCGTGAAAGAAGGTGCCGTTGATTTTGATCATATGACACCCGAAACAAAGCAGCAGCTGAATTCCCATAACCTTGTAAACCAGGTTACTTCCAGCGAAGTGGATATTTCCGAATGGCAGAATCAGGGTAACTCTACCGATGTTTACAGAGTCCGTTTAAAAGCCAGCGACGGCAAATTCTATTACTTAAAAGAGAACCTTCCCTTCTTAAACGAAAATATCGGAGGATTCTTAAGCCGCCGTTATAAACAGCTGGAGACCAGTTTAAACAACAAAAATTTCAATAAAGCTCCTCATCCCGGAGAAGACGACAAGCCGGTGGAAGAGAGACTATTGAAGATCAGCGATAAGGATTACCAGAACGGTATGAAGGTTCTGGATGCGCTTTCCAAAGACCTCGAAGCGACGTCCGATGATAAAAGAAGCGCAAAGGAAGAGGCAACCTATAAACTTTTTGCGCATAACTTTGATGATATTTTCAGAAAGTTTGAAATAAACAACCTCGCTGCCCATTTTATCCAGAGCGATAGTTTCGGTGATATCGACACGGAAATCGCGAACGCCAAAAACGACCCGCTTCGTCTTGCTGCACTGAAGTATGCAAAGAGCGTACTTATGGCCGATCCGAATTATAAACCCGGCGAGAATATTAAGGATAAATTCAAGGAAATGACTATCCAGGAGTGGCTGACTGAGAAAATGGGTCTCGATGCGAATGAACACAAGGTGTTCTTAAAGGCCATTGAAGGCATGGATGCCAAAGAACTCGAAACCCTGTTCCGCGTTACCATGGGTAAGGAAGTGGAACTTTTCGGCCAGATGAGCGCCCAGTCCATTCAGACCGGTACGGACAAGGCTGCGGTTAACAATACCGCGACTTCCCGCGTGGCGGAACAGTTGGGCTTTGACGATGTTATTACCAAGTCCCGTACCGCAATGGTAAAATTCACAAGACGTGACGGTACCGAAGTAAACCAGCTTTGTACCCTCTGCGAAGAAGCTCCCGGAACGGAACTTGTGGATTTGATGAAGGAAGCGGAGAAAAACGGTATGAAGATTTCCTATTCTTCCGAGGCAATCCGCGACCTTATGAGGCTGCATGCGATTGATACCCTTTGTCTTCAGAAGGACCGTCACGGACGTAATTTCAAGTGCGAGGTAGACAGGGACGAAAAGACGAAGACCATTACCATTAAGTCCGTGAAAGCATACGATAACGATATGTCTTTCGATGCGATTTCACTGGAGAAAGCATTCGAAAAAGATCCGGAAAGAGTGCAGTTCCTTCCTTCCATGAATACCAAGATTACGAAGGGATCCGCTCTTTACAAATATGTGCTCGGTAATTTCTTCGGCATCGATACCGTTTCCCCGGAAAAAAAGGCCGAAACGCCTGCCATCAGGCTTGGCAGTACGAATTTTGTACTCAGGGAAGAGCATTTGGGATATGGTCCCACTGCGATATGGAAGCTTATGCTGAACAATGATTCAGCCTATAGTATGGGATTTTCCACGCAGGGAATGCATGACGTTGCCTTCCGTAATCCGAATGCAATCTCGGAAAATGACAAAAAGTCGATGCAGAAAGAAATGGAGGAAATGGGAATTAAGTTCGATCCCGAAGATGCAAAAGACTGCTATTCCAGATATGCGGTTGAGAAACTGATCCGTATTTCCAATGTGATTCAGAAGAACTGGTTAGCCGGGGATCCCGAGAAGGTTAAAAACGGTGAATTCAGGGACAGCCTGAAAAATATAAAACCGAGGGATTTTACGGATAAAGCCCTGAAAAAACAGCTTACTTACGAAGAAAGAATAGAACTGGCCAAGGCAATTGACGAATTAAAGAAACTGGATAAACAGTTCGATTTCTCTGTGATGAGAACCACAGGAAGCTTTTATTCGGAGTTCGATGCCTATATCAAGAGTATTATCTTTCTCCATGATGTGGCTTACGGCGATACACTGGATAACCGAATCATGTTCCAGAACGAGAATTACCAGGCAATTAAGCAGTTGATGGACGGAAGCGGAAATCTTGTGATTCCGAATATGCTTCACTATGATAACGAAGCACATCAGGCACTTCAGAAAAAGGTGAATGCATATGCGGATCCGAATTCCGAAGAAGTCCGGAAACTGAAGGAAACCGGCCTTTCCGATGAAAAGATTAAAGCGCTTGCAGAACGTGACCGTGAGATGCTTAAGGATATCGAAATTGCAAAGACCAAGGCAGAGTTATTCTATAAGGCAGCAGGATGGAAACTTCCCGATCCGAGAGCCAAATTCTTCCTCGAAAAAGAAGATTACAAGAAAATCGGCAAGTTAACCGATTATGCAATCGATCCCGGCAAGACCTATCTTGCGGTGGACAATGAGAATTTCCTCTGCGGACAGAGCTTTAAGATGAAGGTTGACGGAAAGATGCAGACCGTTAAATTCACCGATTTGATGGATGAAAACGAAAAGAAGGCCGCACAGAATTACAACGAATACATCAAAAACGATGAGAAACGTTGGAAATACAAACCGGAAGAGAAGCAGAACAAAGTATACGACAATAACAATACCAAAGACGGTCTGGCCAATGCGGAAAACGGAAAAGAATACATCCGCTGCTGCAGAGAGGACGAGATTTATAACATTGCCCACAAAGCGATTCGAAGCAAGGAAGAACTCTCCGGTAAGGTATGGAACGCACTGTTCTTAAATTCCCTTGTGTATCAGACCGATCAGTACGAAAATCCGCTTTCTCTTGAAACGGCACATAAACTGATGACAAATCTCGGAAAAGCAAAAGAGGGATACCAGAAGGTACTGGATTCCACGGTAGGTAAAATGTACAAGGCGAAAATCGATTCGGCCATCGATAAGAAGTTTGCCGATCAGTCCTTTAAGAAGTTTGATACGGCCAGCTTTAAGCTGATGAACGAAAAGGCCCTTGAGCATACCATGACGGATGTCTTCAAGAAACTTACCGAGCCTGAACCCAATGCGGAAAAGATTGCTAAATACGCAAGAAAGACCGAGAGCATGGCAAAACAGTTCGGTGTGGAATTAAATGCAGAGAAGGCATTTGCCGCATTCATTAAGAAGAATCCCGGCATCTCCGCCGAACTTCAGAATGCCGTAAAGAACGCCGGATTAAAACCCGAAGTGAAGGCTCCCGAAGTGAAAGCAAGCGAAGTTAAGAATCCGCAGGCAGACGGTCCGAAGGTTGGAGAGAACAAAAAAACGGAAATCAAGCAGCAGGGAGGACCTGTTCCCGGAAAGCACTGAAAAGAATCGGATCCGCCTGAATTTGTTGGACTACGTGTTGGACAAAATGCAAAAGAAAATGCTGTTTGAGCAATATATTGCTATAATTTTTCAATATAGTTATAGATTTTAATAAAAAAACGCAATATAATACAAACAGAATTAGTAATTAACTAATTACGATTCCGAAAGAATTCCCCTTTTACACAAACAGGAGCCCCGAGGCAGCAGCCTCGGGGTTCTTGTTTCTTCCAATTCTTTTTCGTATAATATTCTCATGTATGCAATCCTTGTGACAACCCATATCATTCTGACGCTTATGTCCATGATTTTTATTGCAATCATGCTCTCCGAGCGCGGGAATGACACATCAAAATATCTGCTCGCGGCGTCTTTGAGCAACTTCCTGATTATCCTTGGCTATACCGAGGAAATTCTCGGGGAGTCGGAGCAGTTTGTGCTTTTCAGCATTAAGGTGCAGTTAATCGGTATGATTTACCTGATTAGCTTCATTTTGTTTTTTATTGCCCGATGCTGTCGCATTACGATTCACAAGGAAATCCGTTTCGCGATTCTGGTTGTGGATATGCTGTTTATCTTCTTAGCGGTCAGCGCGGAATATCATTCACTTTATTTTGCGGATTATCGCGTCGCGGATGACGGTCTGTACCCGTATATGATTTTTAAAGACGGGATCGTAAGCAACATTTCCATGGCTTTTACCTTTCTGCAGATTGCGGCCGTTGTGGTTTTTACGATTATCGATGCAAGGCGGAAAAAGAAGACGAAATCGACTCCCATGCTTTTTATTCTGCTCTGTTTTCTGCCGCCTTTAGTTGCCCATATTCTGTACCGGACGCTCGGAATCGGACGCATGGGGTTCAATCCCGTGCCTGCGTCCATATCCATCGGCATTCTGTATCTGATTTTCATGGTCTACCGGTTTCGGCTTTTAGATGCTACGGATATCGCCAAAGAGAGTATCGTCGAAAGCCTGAACGATATTTATTTTGTTGTGGACATTTCGAAGAACCTGCTTTTCGGCAGTAAAACCGCCTACGAACTTCTGCCCGGATTAAAGGACCGTAAGAGTTCCGGGGGGTTAATTCAAACGATTTTCGATTACAACCAGAAGGACATTGAAATCGCCGGAAGGCAGTATCGGGTTTCCGTTTCCTCATTTTACGATAAGAAAACCTTAAAGGGTTACAGTCTCTGGCTGATTGATAAAACCGCCGAAGTGGAGAATACGAAACGCCTGATTGAATTAAAAGAAGAGGCGGAAAAAGCAAACCGCGCAAAATCCATTTTTTTAGCTAACATGTCGCATGAAATCCGGACCCCGTTAAATGCAATTATGGGTTCCACAGAGATTCTGATGCGTTCCGAACAGACACCGGAAACAAGAGAACTCGCTACCGATATCCGGGCGGCAGGCAATGTATTAAACGGTTTGATTGGCGGAATTCTTGATTTCTCCAAAATCGAGTCCGGACAGATTGACAGCGTGGAGGAAAACTATGATCTCGGTCTTTCCGTAAAACGTATCATTAAACTGTTTTCCGACCGGATTGCCGAAAAAGGTCTTGCATTCCCGGTCCAGGTGGATCCCGCCCTTCCGAAAGGGCTGCGCGGAGACTGCAGACACATCCGGCAGGTGCTGGTAAACCTGCTTGATAATGCGATTAAGTATACACAGTCAGGCTTTGTATCCTTAACCTTAACCGGTGAGGATGTGGAAGGAAAAGAGAAGCTGATTTTCGTGGTGGAAGACTCCGGCTGCGGAATCAAGGAGAGTGCGATTCCGCATCTGTTCGACAGTTTCAGCCGAAGCGATTTAAGAAGAAATATGGAAATACAGGGAACCGGTCTCGGGCTTGCGATTGCAAAACGTCTGGTGGAAAGCATGGGCGGCGAAATCAGCGTGGAGAGTACTTACGGCCGGGGCAGCCGTTTTACCTTCTACGTGTATCAGCAAATCTGGGATCCCGCACCGCTCGGCGATTTTGAGCAGATTGATCCCGGTAAAAAGCAGGAAGAAGAAAAGGGTGAGGAATTCATTGCGCCGAAGGCAAGAATTCTCTGCGTTGACGATAATTCGACAAACCGCAAAGTGACGAAGGAACTGTTAAATGTTTACCGGATCCGGGTTGATCTGGCCGAAAGCGGAGAAGAGGCTCTTCGGATGTTAAGGGATGGCAACCGCTATCAGCTTATTCTGATGGACCAGATGATGCCGGGAATTGACGGTATTGAAACCGCGGAAGAGATTCGTAAAATGTCCGCGGATATTCGCAGAATTCCGATTATCGCCCTGACGGCGGATGCAGTCGTTGGAGCAAGGGAGAGGTTTTTAGAGAAGGGTTTTCAGGACTATATCGCCAAACCCATGGAATTAAAGGAAATCGAACGGATTCTTGTAAAATATCTTCCGGCCGATTACCTGATTTATCTGGACCGTGAAAAGAATACGGAGAAAAGAGCGTCCTTTATTCTGCCCGGTGTCAATGCCGAGGACGGGCTGAAACGATACGGTGGTGACAGAATCCGTTACTTAAAGGCGCTTCGCTTTATCTGTGAAGACGGCGGCAAACAGATAAAACGAATGAGTGAAATGGCAGATGCCGGCGATCTGGAGGGATACGGAAGAGAAGCGCATTCCATCAAGGGACTGTCTTTGGGAATCGGGGCCTATGCCTTGTCGGAGCAGGCCAAGGAGATGGAGTTTCTTGCTTTCGGCAAGGATATGGAAGAGTTTGAAAAGAAGAATCAGGATTTCTTAAGGGACTACGAGCATCTGGTGGAAAATATCGGCTATGTTCTTGAGGAAAACAAAGTGGAACTGTCCGGGCAGGAAAAAGAGGCCGCCGGAGACGAACTGCCGCTTGAAGAACTGGATCTTCTGCTCGAAAAACTGCAGGATGCGCTGGAAATGCTCGATTATACGAAAGCGCTTGAGATTGCGGAGGAAATTCTTTCCCATAAATTAAACGAACGGACCCGAATAATCATTTTCCGGATCCGTGATGATATCAATGATTTTGAATTTGAAAAAGCATTTGACCGCACGCAGACGCTGTTAGGCTCCGGCTGACCGGCTGCGGCGGCTTTCGGAAGCATTTTAACAATGCACCGGCTTTTAAGAACGTTTCTTATGAACTGCCTTCGAATCGGAGGCAGTTTTTTTTCTGCCGTCCGGCTTTTTTACGTCGCTTTTTTTCTCATTTTTATGCGCAATTCTCTCGATGGCGGAGGTGTCGATTAACGTTACCACGCGCCCTAAAGAAGATACTTTTACGGAACCGAACTCGGTCAGCATTTTGCTGAAGCGGTTGTAGCCGTAATTTTGTACGTTGAAGGTCGGATAGATGCGGCACAGACTCTGGTTTAACTGTCCCGTATTCATGGTATGGCCTTCCACACCATAGAGAATCTGAATGACTTCATTTTCTATGGCACGAAGGGAGATGGAAGTTTCCTGCAGAATCGCGGAAACGGAGTTGTCCCTGTTTACGAGTTTGATGGAAGGGAACTGATCCAGAAACTTCGAAAATTTCGTATAGCCGTAGTTACGGATATCAAATGCGGGATCGGATTTGGTCAGACGGCTTCCCAGTTCGCCGATATCCATCGTGGTGCCGTCAATTCCGTTGTTCATGATAATCTTGGCAATCATGGATTCCAAAGCGGGGAGAGGAGTGATGGCGTCTTCTTCCTTATCGCTTTCTTCGGCTTCACTTTCGGCTTCGTTTAAGGAATCGTCCCAGAGCAGATCGAGGAAGAAGAAACGCTCGCAGGATACGCGGAACGGCTCCGGAGTTTTGCTTTCACCCATGCCGATGACCGTCATGCCGGCCTCTCTTAAACGCATGGCAAGTCTTGTAAAATCGCTGTCCGAGCTTGCAAGGCAGAAGCCGTCAACCTTGCCGGAATAGAGAATGTCCATGGCATCGATAATCATGGCCGAGTCCGTGGAATTCTTACCGGTGGTGTAATTATACTGCTGCACCGGATTAATCGAATGGGACAGAAGGGCATTCTTCCAGCTGCGGTTATTGGTACGGCTTAAGTCTCCGTAAAGACGCTTATAGGTGATGGTACCGTATTTCCCGAGCTCGTCGATGATGATTTTGATATACTTCGAGGAAATATTGTCGGCATCGATTAACAGTGCAAATTTTTTTTCGTCCATTTATGTCGTACTCCTTATATTCTGTTGAAACGTCAACAATACTATTTTAGCATATCCGTCCGTCCTTTGCAAAAATACGGAATGTACTTTGAAAAATCGTGGGAAAACGGGCGATTCTGTGGTAAAATAAATAAGATTTGTGCATGATTTTTTCCTTTGCGGGATTATGCGGCAGATTACGAAAATACGGATTGCAAACGCACGAAAAAGGTAAAAAAAGGGGAATGGAATGAAGAATACAAAACGAGAAATCCGGTATGCCAAAGAACACTTCACCGAAGTGCATCATACCACCTTAAATCCGGAAGGACCGGGAGTGGTGCGCATCCACTTAATTCCGCCCGTGTTAAGGGAAGACGGGGTGGATACATCCGTTGCGATTATCAACGGCCAGGACATTATTCCCGTGAATGTGGCATGGAGCATTCTTCTGATTGAGTTTATGGAAGAAGTGAATGCCTATGACGGGAAAGAAGTGACGGAGAGTGATTATGCCGTTATCGTAAAGAATGTCTGCAAAAGGATGAAGAAGGTTTATCCGATGGTTCCGAATTCCTTTTTTATGAAGGATTTAAACCGTATTCTGGAAACTTTCAAACAGGTGGCTTACCGTCAGCCGGTTGAAGAAGCGGTCGGATATATGAGCATCGGTGACTATGCTCCTTTTATGAAAGCTCCCCACAGGATGGATCTTTTGGTATCCGCCATGGAGAAGAATTCGTCCTGGAACTGCAACCAGCGCTGCGTACACTGCTATGCGGCGGGGCAGCTGCATGCCTCGGAAGAGGAACTGTCCACGGAGGAATGGAAAAACATCATCGATAAATGTCGCAAAGCCGGCATCCCGCAGCTTACTTTTACCGGCGGCGAACCGACCATGCGGGAGGATCTGTTTGAACTGATTGCTTCGGCAAAATGGTTTGTCACAAGACTGAATACCAACGGAATCCGTCTGGATGAGGAATACTGCAGAAAATTAAAGGAAGCGTCCTTAGACAGTCTTCAGATTACGTTTTATTCGTCCGACGCGGAGATTCACAATACTTTAGTCGGCGTAAAGATGTTTGAAAAGACCGCGGCCGGAATTAAAAATGCTCTTGCGGCCGGATTGTCCGTGTCGGTCAATACACCGCTGTGCACACTGAACAAAGACTATCACAAAACCCTGGAATACTTACATTCCCTGGGCGTTTTATATGTAACCTGTTCAGGCCTGATTACAACGGGAAATGCCACAAAAGAGTCATCCGAAAGACTGCAGCTTTCCGGTGCGGAGATTAAAGAGATTTTAAAGGACGCCGTAAAATACTGTGCCGACAACGGCATGGAAATCAGTTTTACATCCCCCGGATGGGTGGAGAATTCTTTCTGCGAGGAACTCGGAATCAATCCGCCGACCTGCGGAGCCTGCCTTTCGAATATGGCGATTACGCCGTCCGGAAAGGTGGTTGGCTGCCAGAGCTGGTTAAGCGATGAACCGCTCGGCGATATGCTTTCGGATGCATGGGAAAGTATCTGGAATTCGGAAAAATGCAGGGAAAGAAGAGATTTCTCCGCAAAAATGGAGGGCACATGTCCGCTTCGTAAGATGCGGGGAGAATTACCCAAAATACAGGGGGAATTACCAGAAATACCGGCGGCAGGGGACGAAGGAAAGGAGGGCGACGACAATGAATAAGAAAAAGGCTCTCTTTCAAAAACTTCTTTCGATTTCTGCAGTTGCCGTTTTGTTTGTTTTTCTTGCCGGTTCGGTTTTTGCCGTACATGTGAAAGCTAATTCCGGCAACGCTGGTAATTCCGAGCCTGTTTCGGCCGACAGTTCCGAGCCTGTTTCGGCCGACAGTTCTGAGCCTGTTTCGGCCGATGGTTCCGAGCCTGTTTCGGACGATGGTTCCGAACCTGTTTCGGAAACTGTAGATATTCAGAAATATGTGATTCCGCTGATGCTCCCGGATTATCCGGGCTCCGTGTTTTCTTCCGAGCAGGCCGCCGACATTTTGGATTATACGAATCAGTCCAAGGGAGGAAGCTCGTACGGAGATCTTGATAAGGTTTTAAATTACACCATCACCGTTGATGTAAACGAGGACGCGACGCTTCACATGGTATATCACATTGAATGGGAGGTTTTGAATTCCACCAAGGAAGGACCGCTTTCCTGGGTTTTAATCGGTGTGCCGAACAACCATTGCAAGGACATCAAAGCAAGAACTTCGACAATCAAAAAAATAAAATACACCAATGACCGGGGCGGCAGTTTTGTACGTATCGATCTGGACCGCAATTACCATGCCGGAGAGGTGGTTATCTTTGAATTCGAACTGACACAGGATTATATGTATCAGATGAACCTTTTAACGGAAGGAGAAACCGTTTATCAGTTTACCCCGGGATGGTTTGACGAGATTTATGTGAATGAACTGGTCATCAACTGGAAGGCGGACAAGGCGATGTCGGTATCCCCTGCGGCGCTGACGGATAACGGGTACTACACCTGGATTACCCCCTTGGCCAAGAAGCAGAAATACACCGTGAGCGTTACTTATCCGAATGATGCATTTGCTTTTAACGCGAAGAAGGAAATCAAGACCAAAGATCCGAAGAGAGAAGCAATGAGCAGTGATGAAAGGGGCTCGATCGTAGCCATGCTGGTCACTCTCGGAGTAATCGTTTTTGCCGTCGGTTTGAGCTACTTAAGGAATTTAATTGGCTGGGTGAATTCCTCGGGATTCAAGGCTACCAAGACGGAAATCAAAAGAACCGTCATCGAATACTATCCGAATTGTCCGAACTGCGGTGCACCGAGACCGGCGGGAAGAGAAAACTGCGAATACTGCGGAACGAATTTTATCAAGTCGGAGAAGAAAGTGGAAGAGGCGAACATTCCGAAAAATTTCAGCCAGTACAGGGAGGAAATTATGTCGCACAAAAAGGACGGCATCTATCCTTTGGTACTTCCGAATACTTCGGTCCGCGTCAGAAGCGTCACGGTTCCGAACCGTACCTCTTTTTCCAGTTACGTCAAATCGGTAAATGCCTCCAGAGGAGGCGGCGGACATTCCTGCGCACATTCTTCCTGTGCCTGTGCCTGCGCCTGCGCCTGTGCCTGCGCCGGCGGCGGAAGAGCCGGATGTACGGCCAAAGATTTTTACAAACAGGACAGAAGAGAGGATGTTCTGTTCTCGGTTGAAAAATAGCGTCAGTTGTTGGTATAATATACCATATGTTTTTTATTAAGTAATCTATAACGGAGGATCAATGGAATGGGTAATGTAAAACGTGTTTACGTCGAGAAGAAAGAGGCCTTTGCTTCGGCGGCAAGGGAACTTCTTCACGATCTGAAAAGTTACCTGGGAATCAAAGGAATCGAGTCGGTACGGGTGTTAATCCGTTACGATGTGGAGAACATTTCGGAGGAGATTTACAAGAAAGCCTGCAGTACGGTTTTTGCGGAGCCTCCCGTGGACATGCTTTATGAGGAAACTGTTCCCGGAATCGAAAACGCAAGAGTTTTCGGTGTGGAATATCTTCCCGGACAGTACGACCAGCGCGCGGATTCCGCCGTTCAGTGCGTACAGTTTTTAAAAGAGGATGAAAAGCCCGTCATTAAAACCGCAGTGACCTATGTGATTACGGGTAATGTTTCCGATGAGGAATTCGAGCAGATTAAGGCTTACTGTATCAACCCCGTGGATTCCAAGGAAACCACGCTTGAAAAGCCCGAAACTTTAATTACCGAGTTCCCGGAAGCTCCCGACATTTCCGTTTTCGAAGGCTTCACTACCATGCCGGAAGCGGATTTTAAGGCACTTTACGACAGCCTCGGACTAGCGATGACGTATAACGATTTTAAGTTCATCCGCGAGTATTTTACAAACGAAGAAAAGAGAGATCCTTCCGTAACCGAAATCAAAGTGCTTGATACCTACTGGTCCGATCACTGCCGTCATACCACCTTCTCCACGGAACTTAAAAATGTGGAATTTGAGCAGGGGGACTATACCAACCTTCTGGAAGGTACCTATAACAACTATTTAAAGACCCGTGAAGAACTTTTTGCAGGACGCAGCGATAAATTCGTCTGCTTAATGGATCTTGCCCTTGTAGCCATGCGTAAACTGAAAGCGGAGGGCAAACTTGAGGACATGGAGAAATCCGATGAAATCAACGCATGCTCCATCGTGGTTCCAATCGAAGTGGACCATCAGGACGGCAAAGGCCCCGTAAGCGAAGAGTGGCTGATCAATTTTAAAAACGAAACACACAACCATCCGACCGAAATCGAACCGTTCGGTGGTGCGGCAACCTGCCTTGGCGGTGCCATCCGCGATCCGTTGTCCGGACGTACTTACGTATATCAGGCCATGCGTGTGACCGGTGCGGCAGATCCCACGGTTCCCAATTCTGAAACGTTAAAAGGCAAACTTTCCCAGAAGAAACTGGTTCGCGGTGCGGCCAGAGGATATTCTTCCTACGGGAACCAGATCGGTCTTGCAACCGGACTGGTAAAAGAAATCTATCATCCCGATTATGTGGCAAAGAGAATGGAAATCGGTGCCGTTATGGGTGCCGCTCCCAGACGCGATGTAAAGCGTCTGAACTCGGATCCCGGGGATGTCATTATTCTCCTCGGAGGACGTACGGGACGTGATGGCTGCGGCGGTGCAACCGGTTCTTCCAAGGTGCATACCGTTTCCTCCATCGAGACCTGCGGTGCGGAAGTGCAGAAGGGTAATCCGCCTACCGAACGTAAAATCCAGAGACTGTTCCGTCGCGGTGAAGTCAGCCGTCTGATCAAGAAATGCAACGACTTCGGTGCAGGCGGTGTATCTGTTGCCATCGGTGAACTTGCGGACGGCCTTAACGTGGATCTCGATAAAGTTCCCAAGAAATACGAAGGTCTGGACGGAACCGAACTTGCGATTTCCGAATCCCAGGAAAGAATGGCGGTTGTCATCGATCCGAAGGATGTTGCGGAATTCATGAAGTATGCGAAGGAAGAGAACCTTGAAGCTGTCGAAGTGGCAACCGTAACCGAGGAGCCGAGACTGGTTCTTAACTGGAGAGGAAAAGCAATCGTCAATATCTCCAGAGCGTTCTTAAATACCAACGGTGCACATCAGGAGACCGATGTGTATGTGGAAAGCCCGAAAAAGAGCGAAGACTATTTTAAGAAAATTGCAATTCCGGCTGTGAAAGAAGCGCTTGATAAGGGCGAACTGAAAGAAGCTTTCCTTGCCGGTGTATCGGATTTGAATACCTGTTCCCAGAAGGGTCTTGTGGAAATGTTTGACTCCTCCATCGGAGCAGGCAGCGTGCTGATGCCTTACGGCGGTAAATATCAGATGACGGAAACCCAGACCATGATTGCTAAAGTACCCGTTATGGACGGATTGACCGATGCAGTCACAATGATGAGCTACGGCTTCGATCCGTATCTTTCTTCCTGGAGCCCGTATCACGGATCCATTTATGCGGTACTTGCATCCTTATCGAAAATCGTGGCATCAGGCGGCGATTATAAGAAGGTTCGCTTTACCTTCCAGGAATACTTCCGCAGAATGACCGAAGATCCGAAGCGCTGGAGCCAGCCTTTTGCGGCACTGCTCGGTGCATACCGTGCACAGCTTGCATTCGGCCTTCCCTCCATTGGCGGTAAGGACAGTATGTCCGGTACCTTCCAGGATATCGACGTTCCGCCTACACTTTGCTCCTTTGCTGTAGATGTGGCAAAAGTAAAAGACGTCATTACTCCGGAATTAAAGAAAGCGGGAGATTTCCTGATTCTGGTATCCGTTCCGAAGAATGACGAAGAGATTCCCGATTTTGAAAAGGTGAAAAATATATATGATGCCGTTTACGAAATGAACGCCCATAAGCGCATTGCGGCTGCATATACCCTGGATTCCTACGGAATTTTCCCTGCCGTATCAAAGATGGCATTCGGTAACGGACTCGGCGTACTGTTTGACGAATCCCTTTCCAAAGAAGATCTCTTTAAAAACCGCATGGGCGATATTCTTCTGGAGGTTTCCTCCGAAGCGCTGCTTGAGATGAATGTTCCGTTCACTCTCGTAGGCCATGTTGTAAAAGAAAACTTCACTTACAAGGATACCACGGTAACGAACGAAGAACTCCTTGCGGCATACAAAGGAAAACTTGAAAGAGTCTTCCCGTCCAAGTCCTCCGACGGTGCCGAAGCACTCGAAGATAAACTCTATACCGGCGGAAGCGTATATGTATGCAGGAACAAGGTGGCTGCACCTCATGTATTCATTCCGGTATTCCCCGGAACCAACTGTGAATACGATTCCACGAAAGCGTTTGAGAGAGCGGGCGCCACGGTAACGACGAAGATTTTCCGTAACCTTTCCGCAACGGATATTAAGGAATCCGTGGAAGAGTATGTAAAAGAAATCGGAAAAGCACAGATTATCATGTTCCCCGGCGGATTCTCCGCAGGTGATGAGCCTGACGGAAGTGCGAAGTTCTTTGCAACCGCATTCCAGAACGAAGCATTGAAAGATGCGGTTATGAAACTCTTAAATGAGCGTGACGGTCTGGCACTCGGTATCTGTAACGGATTCCAGGCACTCATCAAATTAGGTCTTGTGCCTTACGGTGAGATCGTCGGACAGAAGGAAGATTCTCCGACACTGACCTTCAACACGATTAACCGCCACATCTCCAAGATGGCTTACACGAAGGTTGTTTCGAACCTTTCACCGTGGCTGGCACTTGCCGAGGTTGGTCATACCTACACATCGCCTGCATCCCACGGAGAGGGACGTTTCGTAGCACCGAAGGAGTGGATTGACAAGCTCTTCGAAAACGGCCAGGTAGCAACCCGCTACGCGGATATCGACGGAAACATTTCGATGGACGAAGAGTGGAACATCAACGGTTCCTATGCATCCATCGAAGGTATTACGTCTCCGGACGGCAGGGTTTTCGGTAAAATGGCTCATGCGGAGCGTCGCGGCGACGGTGTCGCAATCAACATTTACGGCGAGCAGGATCTGAAGATCTTCGAAGCTGGTGTGAAGTATTTTAAGTAAAATAATTGCCGGGTGCCGATGCGTCGGTACCCGGTTTTATTTTTTTGATAAGCAGCCGCATCTGCGGCTGCTTTTTTGTGTAAATTCCGATGTTGCGTTGGACATTTGTTGGACATTGAATGATATCATAGTTGTGTTTGATGGGGCATTATGCAATGAATACCTTGAAAACAGCGAAATATAGAAAAAAGTGCAGTTTTAATATAAACAACAAGAGGGCAAAAACATGGCACCGAAAAACAAGGATTTCACACAGGGAAAGTACGGATTGGCAGCAACGGGGTATCAGATTGTTCACGCTTATAATTTTGCTCATTTTTTTATGGAGAGTGTTAATCCGGATTTGGATCAGCAAATTATTAATCAAACCGGTATAAATATGGGAAATCTCAAGATAGAGCAGGATGTTTCTTATCCCACAACCCTGAACGGGACGCATTTTAAAGAGGAATTCAAAACAGAGCAGATTGCGGAAATTAACAGGGGAAAAGCTGCCGAATTTCGCATCGCCATCCGTAATGAATTTGATAAGCCGGAGAATAAAAAGTTTAAAGATGCATATTACGGATATCAGAAACTTACGGATAATATGCTGGATACGGAAAAGGGAGATTTCGGCGTGGCTTTGGCTGAGAATCCCTATCTTGCCATGTTGATCGGACAGTTTATCAACGGGCCCAAAGAGAATCAAATGTATTCGATTGATACCATGCAGGAAAGACTTGGGGGAAATGGTCCTCTGAAGCCTCTGAATGAGTATTTTTCGATTACATCCGATCTGTTGGATCTTGAATACGAAAGACAGGCGATTACAAAGGATTACACTTCCGATAAGGAAAAAGCATATCTTGAAAAACTGAATCGGAGTTTTGAAAAGATTCTTGAGAATCATAAAAAGTTTGATGAGCTGGTTAACGAGGATGGCACATCACCGTATGATTCCATGTTGAATCAGCGTCTTGATACCATGGTGGGAAAAGGAACCGATACAATCTCCCAGAGAAACTGTATGGGTGCAATTGAACAGATCAGAGGTCAGCAAAAGGCAATTGAAAACGGTTGGGGAATGAATGAGCTGGCTGTTGTCGGTTCGGTATTCTCACAGGTATATGAAATTGAAAAGAATTTAAGAGCAGCGACTTTTTATGCAAGTGACGAATACTTAAAAGAACACGAAAAATTGCAGCGCGAGAAAGTCGAAAAGTATCGCGTTGCCGTTGATAAAGTCCGAATTACGGCTGCCGAGAAGGAGAAAGCATATAAAGAGACTCTTGCTGCAAATCCGAGCGACGAAAAAGCAATCGCGAAAGCAAAGGAAGCGTGGGAAACTGCAAAGCAGCGCCTTAAAGATGGCGAAGCAGCTTTAAAGAAGGAGGAAGACGACCTTGCAAATGAGCCGGAGTATGCAAAACAGGCAAAGAACCGTAAGCAGGAACTGTCAGCAGCTCTGGCAAAGTTTAAGCGCTTAAAGGAAGAACTGTCCAATACTAAAGTCAAATCAGAATACGAAAAGAGCATTCTCAGTGAAAAATGCAGGATTCTTTTTGCGGAATATAAAAACAACCCGGAAATTGACGGTGCTCTTTTTAAAGCCGCTTCCAATGTCCTTGATAAAGCAATCGATGACAAAGTAAAGTATGAACCGCAGAAAATTGATCCCGAAGTAGAGGAGGGAGTTTTCAAGGAGGAGGATTACGAGGCTTATAATCCGCTGTTCGCCGTTCGTGGCAGCCTGATGCCGACAATGCCTCTTGCTGCTGGATTAAGTAAGCATTATGCGAATGAATACAATAATATTGAAAGATACATGGACGAAAAAGCCAGAGATAAGAGGCAGGAGCTTGAAATCGATGGTGTGCTGAATCTGAACGGTGAACTGAAATCTCCGGGATTGGTTGAAGGAACCAAAATGAATATCAGACCGTCTACAGATAAAGAAATTCCGAATGAAGCGGAAGTAATTAATAACGGAATTAAGCTTGAGCAGTATTATTCCAATGAGATTGCAATGCAGGCGACAGGAGCGGAGAAGAATTTTACCCGCTACGTGAATGCAATTAACAAACTCAACGACCCGGAAAACGGAAATTATCTTCAGGCGGTATGCGAGAATCCGTACCTTAACAGATTTGTATCCTCTTTATCCGGAGGTGCGCCGGATATTTTCATCGATCCGGAACACATATCCAGTAAAGAAAAAGAGGGTGTTGATTCTAACGGCGTTAATGACTGGACTTTAACGGTCGGAGTCAGAAATGCTCTCATGGATTTCTATGAGGCCGGCGCGGATATTATACAGGTGGAGTATGACAAACAGAATGTAAAAAAGAACGGTTGGGATAAGGCAAAAGAACAGAGACATCTTGCAAAACTTGATGAAGCCTATGCAAAAACCATACGCGCATTTGAGGAACTTGAGTCGATTCCGGAGGATATTCAAAGAGACAGTAACCGGTTCATGGGAAATCATCTGAGCATGATTACCGGTCATGCGCCGGGGGAAGCCCGTGACTGTTATGCCGGCGTAAACGGATTAAGATGGCAGCGCGCAGCTATCCGGAACGGCTGGTCCGGCAGGGATTTGTCGGTGATGGATGCCATGGGAAATGTGGAAGGAATGATCGGAAAAAAGCGAATTCAGCTGAAAATGCAGATTAAAGACGGAAAAAAAGAACTGCAGACAAAACTGGATGAATTAAATCGCTGGGAGGAAGAAAACCTTAAGCCTCTCAAGGAGGTTTTGATTAATAAAAAGATTGAGAATCCGACGGATGCACTTTCCTGTATCTCGCTGATCGAAGAGTTCTGTGATGCGCACGAGAACGATAAGGTAGTAGATGACTACAAATTATTCGGCGTTCTGAAAAAGACAAGAAAGTATATACTTCCGAAGACCTACAACACCGTTTTGGAAGAGAAAAATGCCGGAAAACCGTACAGCGGAATGGAAAGACCTTCCGTTGAGAGTAAAATCAGTAACACGAAGAATAGCATGAAATCCGCGCTGGAACTGTTTAAAAACCCGGAACTACCGAAAAGAGCATGGGCGAACGCTGCAGGAGCGTATCTTGGGGAGCGCTTTAAGAACGGCTTGAGCATGGGCGCACATCCGGAACTGTTTGATCCGAAGACAGCGGATTATGCGATTACGAACAAAAAACTGGCGGATTATATGGAGGAATATGCCGACAGACTGATTACGGTTATGAATCCGAAGACACCCGAGGAATTCGTTAACCTGCTTGAAGGCGGCGACCACAGCGTTATGTTTGCGGACATTCATTCGAAGATTAATGCGGACGTAAAGCAGCACCGTCTGGATTGCTTTGTAAAGGGTAAGCTGGATACCGCTGACGCGAAAGATCCGTCCCTGTCCGAAGGATTTACCGAACTTGAGAATTCCAAGGCATTCGGATTATCCGGTTCCACTTTGTATGAGGACATTAAGAAAGACATCGGTAAAGTCATCAAGCAGCATGATGCTTTCGCCAAAGAACTTCTGGAAGCCAATCAGACCCGTATGACAAAGAAACAGGTCGGTGTAGACAAGAAGGGCAAACCTTTATATGAATTTGAGTTGGCGAAAGAAACGAAAGTCGATCCGAAGGAATATAAGGCCTATCTGGAAAAACAGATGGATATCTACAACCGCATGTGTCATTACATAGACAAAAAAGACAAGCTGATTGCGGAAAAAGGCGGAAAACCGGGGGATGCATCGGTCCTCGGAGAGAACGGAGAGAAGCGTTATCATGCCATGGTAAATGCGAGAAAGGCTTTGTTTAACAATTTCCGAGCAAGCTATTCCCTGAATAACAATGGTCCGAGTCAGATTGACAGAAGATGGCTTGATCACAAGGGATTCAGACTTGATAAAAATGCATTTGCAAACGAAGCGGAATACAACGATTTTGTCAAAGCCGAAAAGGCGGATTTCGAACAGAATATGAAGTATGCGATTCTTCGCGAGAACAAGCATTTAAGCAAAATGATTGATGACTGCATCACGAAGGAAGAGGCTCAGAGAAAAGAAATCGGACAGAAGTTAAACAATGTGCAGAATCCGAAAGAGAAAGAACTGCTGGAAGCAAAAATCGTGGAATCCGCAGAGCACTCTCTGTATCTGATTACCATTAAGGATATTGCAGTAGCAAGCAAGGAGAAGATTCTTAAAAACGGTACCACTCCGGAAGCTATGAAAAACGTTAAGATCGAGGATCTGACGAAAGTATCCAAGACCTTAAGAAGCTTTGAAAACAGCACCCTGAAAGTGGATGAAGGCGGTGTGCAGTTCAATGGTCAGTCCAAGCAGTTTAACACCTTCAAGAAAGATGTTCTGAATAAGTCCGCATTTAAGGATACATTCCGCAATATGGTTCTGGAAGGTGCAAAGAACGGCAATTTATCGAAGAAAGATGTTGTTGATATTCGCAGTAAGATTGTCAAAGAATTCCAGGCGAAGCAGAAGAACATGAAGACTCCTGCTCCTGAGAAAGACGTTCAGAAGGTCCAGGAAGGACCGAAGATGGGCGGACCGACAAAGTAATTGCGGGAGCATTGAGATTTGAGGATAAAGATTATGCCTAAGAGTTTCAAAGATTTTCTGAATAAGAATTTAAAAGAAAGGACTCAGAGACAGAGAGTTCTCCTGGAACGCCCTTATCTGGAAACTTTAGAGAAGTATAAAGGTGCGCAGCTTGTAAAGGATGCACATCCCGGGACGCATACCGATGAGGAATGGGAGCAGTTTTATGCTGCGGATTTTAAAAAGGCGGTTGAAGAAAAACGTATCCCGGATGTACAAATCGTATATCTGAGTGATATTCATAAAGACTGCAAATCATTTTCCGAAAAATGGATGCGCACCATGGATGCGGTTTACGGGCCGGAGCCGCCGTTTATAACGGATTTGAGTCAGAAAAATGTCTATCAGAAGGATTCTTATAACAAATATCTTGCCAAAAAGAATCCGGGTAAATTCTCTGAACGGGAGTTCACGATTATCGCGTATATGGCATCCCTGAATCCGGAGATTGTTAAGGGGTTCTTCGGCGATGATAAAGCAAAAGACCATACGGGCTATATTCACTCAAGATGCGGTTTCTGGACATCGGATTTGATTACCGATAACCTGATCCCGAGAGAGAATGCCGTAAATCATTATGGCGGATTCTCCATCGGAATTGCAAGAGATGCTGCGGAAAACCTGATTTCCGAGTTTGAGAAGGGGAATATCAAGACTCTTGCCGAGACAATTGCAAACGGCATTCGAGTATCGGAAACGGAAGCGCTTATGTATTCCGAAATCAGCAAAACAAACGGTAACTTTCTCGGCGTATGCGAGATGATGAACGAAACACAAAAGCTTCTGGAGGCAAATCCCGAACTGAAAGAAGCTGTCATGGCCCAGCTTTCCAAGGTGGAAAAGCACAGGATGCAAACCATGATAAAGATGGGGGCATTCCTGAAGCAGAAAGAACTTGCCGAGCAGAAGTTAATTCAAGAAGCAAAAGGCGAGATTAATCTTTCGGCGGAAGAAAAACTGGATCTGCAGATGAAGATTGTTGCAATTGATGAACTGGGTGATACATGGTATCAAAAAACATCAGAGATTGAGAAAAGCGACGATTACAGGAAAAAATCCGATGAATTCTCGAAACGACTCATGGAGGAAATTGCACACGGAGGAAATGGTGCCGAAGCAAATGTTTTTGAACATAATTTCAGGAGCGAAGCAAGCGCGGTGAAGGCTGATATTTTAGAAATTGTTAATGACGAGAAAGCATTAAACGAACTGGTTGCCGGTACGGCCGAGAAAGCGAAAGCTTTTAAGGTAACATGGTCTGAGCCAAACAAACCGGAGAATATTGCAGCCAAGGGATTAAAGTACGAGCCGGATTTCCGGGCGAGGGCCGAAAAAGAGCGAACCGAGTTTGAGAAAAAGACGCAGAAAGAAGATGTTCAGTTCTCCAAAGATATCGAAAAACTTGCAAAGAAACTTGAGAAACTCAGTCACGACAGTCTCGAATACAAAGAGGCGAAAGAAGAATTCAACAGGCAGATTGACGGAAGAATCCATGAACTGGTTGACGGATACCAGAAACGCGAGGTTTCCGATATCTATTTACAGAATCGTGTGGAACAGTTAAAGGATTTTAAAGAGAATCCCGCAATGAATACAAAGAAACTGCCTTCTTTCAGCGATCCGGAAGATAAAGAAAGAAGCGATAACTTCTTAAAGGGCCGTTTTATCGTAGATCGTAATCTCGGAAGACCGGATCATCTAAAGAATATTGAATCCTTTATTGACTGGAGAATCCGTGAGAATGCAAAAATCGGCGAAGAGATTTCATTCGATGAATTCACGCAGGACGATTGGGAACTCATGTATCAAAACGAGCTTTCCAGAGAAGCCGAAAAGAATCCGGTTCCTTTGCCGGAAGGACTGGAACTTCCGAAGGAACCTACTGCGGAAGAAAAAGCAGCGAAACAGAATGAAATAGTCGATCTGGAAGTTACGAAGGCGTTGGAGCCGAAACCGGATGAGAAAGATTATCGGAGAAATCCAAACAAGAATTATAAGCCTGATCTGGAGAGAAAAGGAACCATTTATCGCCTCGAGGAAGTGTTGCCTGAGCATATCAAACTGCTTGCGGATATGAGAAATGAACCGCAAAGCGTTGACAGAGATTCCATGGTGGAACATTCGAAGAGAACACTCTGTAACTTAATAGCCAAATCAATTGCCCTGGGCATTATAGAGCGGCATGACGGCGTTGTTCCGGGTAAAATGAGCGCACTCGCATTCGAAACCAGAATGGCAGCAGAACCCGGTTTTCAGGCGGTTGTAATGCCTTTGATTGATGAAGTGGTGGATCAGTATGTGCAGATGAAGGAAACGAATCCGGAGATTTCGGCACAGGCAATTCCCAAAGCACAGCGTCTGGTGGAAATGATTGAAGACCGTTCGATTCTGAACGCGTTCGGAATGGAGAAGAAAGTCAGCCTGAATCCGGCCGCAGATAAAACGGCGGAACACAGTTCCGTAAAACATGCGAAGGCACAGCTTAATGTTGAGCCGAAGCCAAAGGTCGAGGAAGGCCCGAAGATGGGTGGTCCGGCAAAGTAAGAGAGTCTGGGTACAGGTATATTCACAAGTAAAAAACAGCCGCAATTGCGGCTGTTTTTACGTTGTATGACGGGCATGCCGTCAATCTGTGGTGAAAGTCCACGTGGGGCGTAGTTGCCGACGAACCCCAAAGCGACTCCCAAGGCTCACACCGTGAGGTGTGGGCGAGAAGAAGGGATAGCGAAATCGTAGCCTGACGGACAGAAATCTGATATAAGGCGTTTGCGGTGGATAAACTGGCAACGGACAGTGAAGTCCCAAAGGCAACCGTAACACGCAGGCGTAAATCAGGCAGGTAGACGAGGAAAGATTGATGACTT
>DLBG01000150.1 GCA_002494135.1 Lachnospiraceae bacterium UBA7027 | reverse complement strand
GGGTTTACGCTTGAGGACGGAGACATGATTCTTCGTCTGTCACCGATTCCTTTTGTCGGAGCGGTTTTGGGGGCGATTCTTGTATCCGTGCTTGTAAATCTGTATGTTACGTCGAAAGTCAATAAAATCGATATGGTGGAAGCATTAAAAGGAGTAGAATAAATAAGGGAACTTATTAAAATTAAAAGTAAGGAAGGGACGGACGGATGTTTAAAATTGAAACCTTAAAAACAGATGAAGTGGCAAAAACACTTAAGTTATCGGAGAATCTGTTTCATGAGGCACTTCAAAACAAACCGGAGAGCAAAGCACGTTTTCATGTAAAAAATGAAAATGGTGAGGATTTTGATATTGTTTACTGGGATAACGACGAGGATATCGAACCGCGGGATACGTATCCTCCATACATAAAACGTCCCTTTATGGCGAAATATTTTATCTATGATGAAAATGATAAGGAGACTCTCTATCTTAGCTTTTTTGACGGCCTGAAGAACATGGTGTTCGAGGAACTGAACGAATATACGATAGCCGTCAGCAGGGTGATTCTGAAATTTACGAATATGGAAATATGGTGCGCCGATGAAAGAATTCGATGGTTCATGGACGAGAATCCGAGACTTCATATCGTGGAAGAACTGCCCGAAGATCTTTACAGGGATGACTGTTTCTACATACAGGAGCAGTTCAGACTGGGGATGGAGGATAATAACTTTAACAGGCTTAGCAGTACCTATGCCTTCCATAATATTTTTTTCCTGCAATGGATTCTGAACGGGAAGGAATTATCCCGATATAAGTATATGACGCTTCCAATCGATGCCACCGGAGGAATCGGAGCGATTCTTTCGGGTTATAAGCGCTTTGAAATGGCGTTTGGGCATTTCGGGCTTAAATTTGTGGCTCCGGATAAGGATTATTTCGGAAAATATCCCAGAAAACTGATGGAGCGTTATTTTGCAGTGGATTTGTGGGATGAGAACGCGAACGAGGAGAATACCTTGTGGGTGCCGAGTATTTTTATGCTGATTAAGACCAAATTCTATCAGATGCTGCCGGGCCTGATGGACAAATCAGTCATTGCACCCTCTTTCGCCATGGAAATGGATGAATATTATGATGCGTTATTCAGCGGCAAAAAAACACTGGGTGTGCTGATTCGGGGCAGCGACTATATTGCAACGGGTCTTTCCGGTTCCAGAAAAATGGCAACTGTTGAGCAGATGACGCCGCTCATCCGTAAATGGATGAAGGATTTCGGATATGAAAAAATCTTTCTTGCAACGGAAGATACCGATATTCTTGCACAGATGAGAAAAGAATTCGGGAAGTCGATGGCAGCGTTGTCCCAGCAAAGGATATCGGTCAGTGACTTAAAAGACGGACAGATTATAGCTGATTACGAGAAGGAACATGCAAACGGCGATTATACCGAGAAGCTTGAAGATACCACGGTCAATTATTTTTACGCCCTGTATCTTCTGTCCAGGTGCGATGCTTTCTTATGCTCGGGGCAGTGCAATGGATGGGATACGGTTATTTCCCTGAATGAAGACAGATTTGAGAGAAGCTATAAGTTCGCAGTCGGGATAAACGGTGATCCCAGGACAGAAGGCTGGAAAGAAATACGCCCTGTTACGGCGGGTATGTTTGCAAGAGGGGCATATCCGACAGACAAGGCGTTCTATATGACGTATCGGTTCGACTTAAAAGAGGACATCAATCCCGAGGCACTCGGTAAAGCCTGGGAGAAGACGACAAAGGTCTATCCTTACGTCACTTACGCGACAGTAATTCGAAGAGGTCAGCTGGTGCTTGCCGAGAATCCGCTGCCGTTTGTAATCGCCGAAACGGGTGAGGTGATTGAACCTTCGACTCCGGCTGCTGATTTCCATACCGTGACAATGTGTTATCTTGGCAATGTTCTGTGGGTTTATGCGGATCATGTGCCTTATGACGGCACCGGATTTATGTATGTGCTTGAGACACTTTTCTATCACTACTACTGTATTACGGATGCAGTCGAATACCCTGTTCCGGACGGAGTACATACTGAGAAGGACGGCCCTGTTTCCGGGCAGGATAAGGATGCCTATCTTCTGGTTGAACCGCAGGATCCGAAAGCAGCCATGGGTGCATTATTGGGAAAAAAGGCTTTTGAAATACAGGAAAGCCCGGATGACTGTATCTTTGTGCCGAAAGCGGACTGCAGGGGATTCTGTATCAGCGTTCCTTCCGGGGAATTCATGAAATACGTGAAATCGGTTAAAGGTTCTCCCCAGTCAGTTCTGTATGTTTGCTTAGCCGGGGCGCTTCAGAGGGTACATCCCGAAAACACGCTTCCCTTCAATTTTATGGTACCCGTAAGCATCCGTAAGGTCATGGGAAATACCGATTCGCTTCTGCATCAGGTTGTGCATTTTAATTACAGTATAAAAGCCGGAGAACTGTCGGATAAAACGGATGAGGAACTCAATACACAGTTCCGTGCCGCACTGTCCGGGTTCGCCGCAGAAGATGCAATAAAGAAGACGGCGGGCGTATATCGTGCGATTTGTGAGGGCTATTCGAAGGCATTTGTTTACGGTGCACTCAATAAAATTGTTATGGATCAGCGCAAAAATCTGAAAGCCGGAGCGGAGGTCAGTTATCTCGGAACGCTGCGCACGGCAGAGTACGG
>DLBG01000084.1 GCA_002494135.1 Lachnospiraceae bacterium UBA7027 | reverse complement strand
ATTACTGCGCTGCAAGAAGAAAGCGAAGCATTGTCCGAGGCGGTCAATGAACCGGAAGCGGAAGAAGCATCAAAGGCAGATGAAACACCGGAATCGGAAGAAATATCCGCTTCGCCCCAAATCACCCTTGCGACCTATCGCGTAAACGATACGGACATCTATGTGGCGGATATCGTTTTTGACTCGGTGGAATCCTTAAAAACCGCGTTTGCGCAGGATACGTACGGAAGAAAAATCACGGACAAAACATCCCGGATTGCGGAAAACAAGAATGCCGTACTTGCAATTAACGGGGATTATTACGGGGCGAGAGAGCGCGGATACGTGATCCGGAACGGAGTTTTATACCGCGACACGCCGTCGGACGAGGATGTTCTGTGTATTTATGCGGACGGGCATATGGAAATCGTGGATCCGGATGAAGTTTCCGCAGAAGAATTGCTGCAGGCAGGGGTCTGGCAGGCATTCTCCTTCGGACCGGGACTTCTGCAGGACGGAGAATATCTGGTGGATCAAAACGACGAAGTCGGTCGTGCGATGGCAAGCAATCCCCGGACCGCAATCGGAATGATTGACAGCAATCACTATGTATTCGTGGTTTCGGACGGAAGGACCGATGAAAGCAGGGGTTTAAGCTTATATGAACTTGCCGGATTCATGGAGGGACTGGGAGTAAAGACTGCTTACAATCTGGATGGCGGAGGATCTTCCACCATGGTATACGAAGGGCAAATCGTGAATACTCCCGCAAACGGAAGGCATTCGAACGAAAGGAGTGTGAGCGACATTGTCTACATCGAACAGGAATGAGAAAGCAGGGTTACAAAGAATTCTTACCGGACTGATTGTTTGCGCAGGATGCGCGATTTTCGGCGGAATCTATGAACATTTCGGTCATGGCGTATATTCGGGATATATGATTTATGCATTTCTTCTGCCGCTTATTCTGAGCGTGATTCCGGGTGTGTTTCTTAGAATGCGGGACGCAGAGATGATTCCCGAGGCATCCGGAAGGCTGTGGAACTTTGGTGTTGCAACGCTTACCGTGGGCTGTATTTTAAAGGGCGCTTTGGAAATATACGGTACGACGAATCACCGGTTAATCGTATATCCGGTTCTGGCAGGTATCTTTGCCGCAGCATCGGTCATTGTATGGATTGCAAAAAACGCCGGATTGCAGGTATAATAGTATTGTTTTTTCCGGAAATACATATAAATCCGGAAAGAATGAGGAGGAATGAAGAACAATCATGGAACAGAATAAAAAAACCAAAGGATTTTTAATCGGTTCAATTGTATCGCTGGTATTTGCCGGACTGTCGCTTTTCAGTGTGGGGATGATGGTATTCATGCTCTTTTTTGCAGGTACCGGGGGAACCGCAAATGCGGTTACAAACGAAGCCGTCCTGGGGATTGCAGGGTTTATGCTGTTTGCCGCGGTTTCATGGATTTTGGGCGGAATTGCTTTAATAAGCGGTATTGTAATGCTGATTATCGGGTTGGCTACGAAGAATTTCAAAAAAATCTGGATGCCGATCATAAGCATCGTATCATGCCTGCTTCCTGCCCTTGTTCCGATTTTCATTTTACTGATGATTTCGGCAGCGTAAGAATCGTTTAAGGGTATGGAACGGGAAACTTTTCAAAGCAGAATAGGATTTCTTCTGGTCAGTGCAGGCTGCGCCATCGGTATCGGCAATGTATGGAAGTTTCCGTATGTTGCCGGGCAGAACGGTGGCGGCCTTTTTGTGTTGTTTTATCTGCTTTTTCTTGTGCTTCTTGGAATTCCGATTCTGACCATGGAACTGGCAATCGGCCGTGCGAGCGGGAAAACCATCGTACAGGGTTATAAGGCGCTTGAAAAGAAAGGCCATAAATGGCATATCCACGGCTGGTTCTGTCTTGCAGGCTGCTATCTTCTGATGATGTATTACACGACCGTTGCGGGCTGGATGCTTTTATATTTCTGGAAGTTTGCAACCGGCACGTTTGATGGTGCGGGCGGAGAGCAGATTGCCGTAATTTTTGGCGAAATGCTTGCGAATCCCGCGGAAATGATTCTTGCCATGGCAATCATCGTTGTTGTCGGATTTCTGGTTATCAGTCCGGGAGTCAAAAACGGTCTGGAAACGGTCAATAAATACATGATGGTTGCGCTTTTGCTTTTGATTGTGATTCTGGCAGGAAAAAGTATTTCGCTTAAAAATGCGGGAGAGGGCATCCGCTTTTATCTGCTTCCGAATCTCTCCGCCGTAAAGGAAACGGGCTTTTTTCACATCATTACGGCAGCAATGACGCAGGCATTTTTCACATTAAGTCTCGGAATCGGTGCCATGGAAGTATTCGGAAGCTATATGTCAAAGAAAGACTCTCTGGCGGGCGAAGCGGCGAAAATCTGCGTGCTCGATACATTTGTGGCCATTGTTTCGGGGCTGATTATCTTTCCGGCATGCTTTTCATTCGGAATCGAACCCGGGGAAGGACCGTCGCTTATTTTTGTAACGCTTCCCTGTGTGTTTGCCGACATGAAAGGTGGAAGGATCTGGGGGGCCTTATTCTTTCTCTTTATGACATTCGCAAGCTTCTCCACGGTTACGGCCGTATCGGAGAATCTTGTCGGATCGATGATGGATAATTACAAAATAAGCCGTGTAAAATCGGTGCTGATTAACGGGGCATTTCTTCTGGTATTCAGCATCCCCTGTATCCTCGGATTCAATCTTTGGGAACAGTTCCGAATCGGAGGAAAGAATGTGCTGGAAATGGAGGATTTTCTGGTAAGTAATCTGTTACTGCCATTCGGATCGCTTACGTTTGTGCTGTTTAGTGTATACAGTTTCGGCTGGAGAGCCGATTCGTTCTTACGGGAAGCCAATACCGGAAAAGGAATCAGACTCGGGAAAGCGATGATTCCGTACTTTAAGTTTGTACTTCCGGTACTGATTCTGCTCATTCTGATTTCGGGACTGTTTTTCGGATAGTACGTTTTATCACGAGAGATAAAACGGCTTTTGTGTTATAATAATTAAGTCAGTATTTTATTTTTGTAAAAGGGGACAAAAATGGAAGAGGAAGCGTTTAAACAGGAGCAGATCAAGAAACTGAAAACAAGCTTTCTTGTCTGGATCGGTGTGTTTGCATACCTTCTGATTGTCGGTATCGTCATGTGCTTTGTCGGATACGGAATCCTTATGCTTGCGATGATCGTGGTAAACCTCATCTTTGCATTAAAGGTAAGCAAATTCAGAAAGCGGATTGAAAGCGGCGAAGCAGACGTAAAGGAGATTTATTCATTTTATGAATCCCTGTACCGACGCGATAAGGCATTTATTGTGGTAAATCTTTTATGCGGCGGACTTTTCGGAGTCATCGGAACCATGTATGAAATGAGCGTTGTATCAAAAGGATTGCTGGGCGCCGAAAAAATCCTCGGGGAAAGTTTCAAGGAAGAAAGAGCCGCAGCGGATCCGAATGCACAGTGGCATTACTGCATTTATTGTAAAAGAAACAGAAGAGAGGGTTACTCGCTGATTAAACTTTCGGACGGAGTAATCTGTGCCGAATGCGAGAAGAAATATAAATCCATGCTTCCGAAAAGATTATCGGATCCCATGAACGTAAAGGAGAATGATACGGTTCTCTGCTGCAGAGACGAAGATGCAATCAGAGAATTAAAATTGTCATCAAAGGATCTGGAAGACCGCCTTGCACATCTTAATGAGAATAAAGCCCGGTACGCGAATTTTACTCCGACCAAAACCATATGCGACGGGGCCCTGGAACTGGACGAGGCAAATTTACTGTTTCGTGTTGTGGAAGTTCCGAGAAACGTTTATAACAGCGCCAGAGTCGGCTGCCCCAGCGGTCTGGTTTATCCGTACAGTGCCGTGAAGGGTGTCTGCTACGAGAAAATCTATGAATACGAGGATGGAAGTGACGATTCCTTCGGAAGATGGAGATATACCGATTACAATTCCATTGTACTTGCGGTTGATGATCCGTACCTGAATGCGGAAGTATTTACGTTGGATAAGATTCCTACCAGGTTTTTCTCAAGTACATCCAAGCCGCAGATTGAACATGCGGAGCAGACGGTAAAAGAACTGGAAAAACTTTTCGGCAAGCCGGCTTTACCGCCCAGAAAAGTACGCCGTTGACAGTAAAACCACCGAAAGGGGTAAAGAAAGGATAATCGATATGAAAAAAGTATTCATTATCATGCTCAATGTGGTCATTATGGCTTCCATACTGACTTTCGTTGTTCTTTACTCCGCAATCTCGAACCGGGATTCTTACAGACGGCAGATTGAGAACTTTGAAAATACGACGGTCACCATGGAACAGGTGACGGAGAACTATCTCGAAGGAGAGCAGAATATCTGCGATATATGGGCACGTTATATCAATAACAACAACATGTCCTTAGAAGATGCAACCGAGTATATCAGAGCGTCTCATGTGCTTACGTTTACTTCGGCACATCTGATTTATGCCGACACGCTTACCGGACTTTCCACGCGGCCGAAACAGGGAACTAATGCCGAATATGCGGTTTCTTACGAATGGATGGATGTTTTAAAGAACATGAAGTGCGATGAAATCGGAGAATCGATTAACGTTACCCGCGCTTATACCAATCCGATGAACGGGGAGCAGTCATTGGCATTTGCCAATAACATTAAACTGTACGATGCCGAAAGCAGGACCTTAAGGGATGCGATTCTTCTTCGTGTCATTCCCATCTCGGAACTGGAACAGAAATGGGTTTTCCCGCAGACGGAACTTGTGAATGCCGAACTGGCAATGATTGATGCCGACGGCAATTATATCATTAAGGGCGGCAATTATAAGAACTCCAACTTTATGGAGTTTTACAAATCCTATAACCCGACGGAACCGGAGTCGGCGAAGCAGCTGTTTGAACGAATTACGTCCTCGACGGGCTCTTTTTCCATGATGAATTCGCACGGCGAGGAATGCATACTGGCCTTCACTCCCGTGGATGCCACCTACGGATGGACAATGCTCAGCATCGTGCCGGCGAAAGACTTAAATCTTGAGAAAGAGAACTGGCTTTTGTTCGGAGTCGTTTCCGCAGGTCTTCTGATTCTGTTTATCAGCGACATGTGTTTCATGATGCTTTTGAATAAACGTCTTATTGTTGCGGCAAGAGAAGCGGAGTTCGCCAATAAGGCAAAGACCGATTTCCTCTCCACGATGTCTCATGACATCCGTACCCCCATGAATGCCATCATCGGTCTTACGACCATAGCCGAGAAGAATCTCGGAGATGTGAAATCCACGGAGGACAGTCTTCGTAAAATCAGTCTTGCCAGCAATCATCTGCTGAC
>DLBG01000143.1 GCA_002494135.1 Lachnospiraceae bacterium UBA7027 | reverse complement strand
CCGATGAGTCCGTAGCAGTTTCCTTCGGTAAACTTGATGTTTACATCCTCGAAGAGGGCTTTTTTTCCGAAACGGAGAGATACGTTGTTTGCTGCAATCATGAAATAAATCCTTTCAATCCTTAATATCCGAGGATACTACCTGATTTCGTCCGTGTTCCTTTCCGTAATATAAACGGTTGTCGGCCAACTGAATCAGATCCTCTATTCTGTAGGTAAGTTCGGCCTGCGCCACACCGAAGGTCATGGTGACCTTTACGGGGCGTCCTTCGAAGATTACCTCCATATTCTCAATGTTGGACCGCATACGTTCCGCAATCGCGGTAGCGGTCTGCAGACGGCCGTCGATGACAATGAGGATTTCCTCGCCGCCCCAGCGGCATACAAAGTCCGTATCGCGAAGCTGGGAGGAGATGGAGTCCGCTACGGTTACAAGTACCTTGTCACCGCAGTCATGTCCGTATTCGTCGTTTACTTTTTTAAAATGGTCGATATCGCAAAGAATGACGGAGAAGGGATGCGCATCTTTCTGCAGATGATGCATGGAAAGATTCAGCCGTTCCATCATGCTTCGACGGTTTGCGAGCTTGGTTAACGGGTCCTTTCTTGCCACCTCCACAAGCTGCTGGTTACGTTTCTGCAACTGAGTGGTATTGGATTTGGTCTCCCAGACGAAGAGAATGGAGAAGACCACGCAGTAAAGGAAGGTCGAAAATGCATTAAACAGTCGGATGACCAGTGTCAGAATCGGTCTTGCGGATAAAACATCCGGAATCGTAAAGAACGGTTCCGACACGATAATGGTAAAGAAGCACAGCATGGTAAGAAAAGAGAAGCCGTACCGTGTGACGTTCGGGTATTTTAAACTCTTTACAGAGGAAGTAATGTAGAAAACCGTCGGAATCATGGCAAAGCAGTAAAGCGAATATCCGAGCAGCGAGCCGTAAGTAAAGGATACAAGCATTACCGCAAGCAGGGTTTCAATGGCGCAGATAAAACTGCAGGCGAAAAAGTGTTTCTTCTGTGCCAGAGAAATCAGACCGAAGTAGAGGAGAATTGCAGCCACATGAAAAGCAACCAGAAGCTGATTCTGAAGAATCGAGAAAAAGACCGTGGATGCGATATGGATGATAATGAATCCGACAAACATCCAGGTAAATTTCCGACGATCGGAAAGGACTTCTTCTCCTTTGGAGAGATTCCGCATATACGTCATGATATTTTTTACGAAACCGAACAAGATACCATTCTCCTTAGAACCCATAAAACTACATTTTATATAATAACACCCGCAGAAAAAAAAATAAACTTAAAATAAACAGAAAATAAACAATAAATAAACAATTCCGTGAAAAAATATCATCACAAGGCGAAAAATAAAGAAAACAAGAGAAAACAGGAGATAATAAAAGAAATAATGAGTTATTTAAGAATGATTCCGTTTGCTTTCAACGTATATAACTACTATTATTAGATTCGTGGTTAGCACTCAGGACATAAGAGTGCTAACAAATATAACAAACATAAAGAAGCACAAAGATAGAAGGAGGCATTCACCATGAGCAAATTGGTACCACTTGGAGACAAGGTCGTTTTGAAGCAGCTTGAGGCAGAGGAAACCACCGCATCCGGTATTGTTTTACCCGGACAGAACAAAGAAAAACCCCAGCAGGCGGAAGTTATCGCGGTAGGACCGGGAACCCTTCCCGACGGTAAAGAAGTTAAGATGGAAGTAGCTGTCGGCGATCAGGTAATCTATTCGAAGTACACCGGAACGGAAGTGAAGATCGATGACGAAGAATTCATCATTGTAAAGCAGTCCGACATTCTGGCAATTTTAAAATAAGTAAAAGATATTGGAGGAAAAAACCATGGCAAAAGAAATCAAATACGGTTCCGAAGCAAGAAAGTCTTTGGAAGCCGGCGTTAATAAACTTGCGGATACCGTCCGCGTAACACTCGGACCTAAGGGAAGAAACGTTGTTCTGGACAAATCCTACGGTGCACCTTTAATCACCAACGACGGTGTAACGATTGCAAAAGAAATCGAACTGGAAGATGCATTTGAAAACATGGGTGCACAGCTTGTAAAAGAAGTTGCAACCAAGACAAACGATGTAGCCGGTGACGGAACCACCACCGCAACCGTTCTTGCCCAGGCAATGATTAATGCGGGAATGAAGAACCTGGCAGCAGGTGCCAACCCGATTATTTTAAGAAAGGGTATGAAGAAAGCGACCGACTGTGCAGTGGCATCCATCAAGGAAATGAGCTCGAAGGTAAACGGCAAGGAGCATATCGCAAGAGTAGCGGCCATCTCCGCAGGCGATGACGAAGTCGGAAACATGGTAGCGGATGCTATGGAAAAGGTTTCCAAAGACGGCGTAATCACCATCGAGGAAAGCAAGACCATGCAGACCGAACTTGACCTAGTGGAAGGTATGCAGTTTGACCGCGGATATCTTTCCGCATACATGGCAACCGACATGGAGAAGATGGAGGCTGTTCTCGATAATCCTTATATTTTAATTACCGATAAGAAAATCTCCAACATTCAGGATATCCTGCCCCTGCTTGAGCAGATTGTTCAGTCCGGCGCAAAGCTTCTGATTATCGCCGAGGATGTGGAAGGTGAAGCACTTACAACCTTAATCGTCAACAAGTTAAGAGGAACCTTCAACGTAGTTGCAGTCAAGGCTCCCGGCTACGGCGACAGAAGAAAGGCAATGCTTGAAGATATCGCAATCCTTACCGGCGGTAAGGTAATCAGTTCCGAACTCGGTCTGGAACTGAAAGACGCAACCTTTGATGATCTTGGACGTGCCAAATCCGTCAAGGTTCAGAAAGAGAACACCATCATCGTGGACGGCGAAGGCAACAAGGATGCCATCGCAGGCAGAGTTGCCCAGATCAAAAAGCAGATTGAAGAGACCACTTCCGATTTCGACAGAGAGAAATTACAGGA
The DNA here is from genome assembly GCA_002494135.1 of Lachnospiraceae bacterium UBA7027. Classification (GTDB taxonomy): domain Bacteria; phylum Bacillota; class Clostridia; order Lachnospirales; family Lachnospiraceae; genus UBA3766. The sequence continues at coordinate 3,215 of DLBG01000143.1, read as the reverse complement.
ACGTCTTGCAAAACTTGCAGGCGGTGTAGCGGTAATCCGTGTCGGTGCGGCAACCGAGACCGAGATGAAGGAAGCAAAGCTTCGTATGGAAGATGCTCTGGCGGCTACCCGTGCAGCAGTCGAGGAAGGTATCATCGCAGGCGGCGGAAGCGCATACATCCACGCATCCAAGCAGGTTGAGAAACTGGCCGAGACTCTGGAAGGCGATGAGAAGACCGGTGCACAGATCGTGCTTACCGCATTGAAAGCACCCTTATTCCACATTGCAGCAAACGCAGGTCTTGACGGATCTGTTATAATCAATAAGGTATATGAATCCGAAATCGGAATCGGATTTGACGCATTGAAGGAAGAATATGTTAAAATGATTGATGCGGGTATCCTGGATCCCGCAAAAGTTACCAGAAGCGCCCTTCAGAATGCGACCAGTGTTGCTTCCACTTTCTTAACCACCGAAAGCGCTGTGGCAAACATTAAGGAAGACACTCCCGCAATGCCTGCAGGCGCAGGAATGGGCGGCATGGGATATTAATTAAACAAAGAGGAGTAAAAAAACATGAAAAAAGCAGTATCCGTTTTATTGATCGCAGCGATGACCGCACTTTTATTCGTCGGAACCGGTTGCGGAAAGCAGAAGCAGTTAATTATGGCGACGAACGCTGAATTCCCTCCTTATGAGTATCATGAGGGTGACAAAATCGTGGGTATCGATGCGGAAATCGCTCAGGCAATCGCAGACGAAGTCGGAGCAGAGCTTGTAATCGAAGATATGGCTTTTGATTCCGTACTTGCATCCGTTCAGACCGGCAAGGCTGATATGGGAATCGCAGGTCTTACCATCACGGAGGATCGTCTTCAGAACGTTGATTTCTCTACACCTTATGCTACTGCGGCACAGGTAATCATCGTTAAGGAAGGTTCCTCCATCACAACTCCCGACGATCTTGCGGGAAAGAACATCGGCGTTCAGCTCGGAACAACCGGCGACATTTATGCGGATGATATCGAAGACGCAAACATTGAGCGTTACAACAAGGGCTTCGAGGCAGTTCAGGCACTTCTTCAGGATAAGGTTGATGCGGTTATCATTGATAACGAACCCGCAAAGGTGTTCGTTGACCAGAACGAAGGACTGATTATCGTGGATGAAGCATTCACTTATGAAGAGTATGCAATTGCCGTTAAGAAGGGCAACACCGAACTTTTAAACAAGATCAACGATGCAATCAAGAAACTTCAGGATTCCGGAAAGCTTCAGGAGATCGTAGACAAGTACATTAAGGCGGAATAATCAGATGATGCTTTTATGGGCGGTCCCGGAACCCCTTGCAAAACTGAATAGTGATATCTACTTAAACTTCGTTAAGGAGGACCGGTGGAAATATCTGGTGGAAGGTCTCGGCGTTACACTTCGCGTGACCTTCTTCGCCGTGTTAATCGGTATTGCACTGGGATTTTTAGTTGCGATTATCCGTTCCACCCATGATAAGGTCGGCACGGTTTCACCGCTTGTAAAAGTGGTGCTGGAAGTTTTGAATTTTATCTGCAATCTGTATCTTACCGTGATTCGCGGTACGCCGGTTGTAGTTCAGCTTCTGATTATCTATTTTGTCATTTTCGGGTCTGTGCGGATTGACAAAATTCTTGTGGCAATACTTGCCTTCGGCATCAACTCCGGCGCGTATGTGGCGGAAATCGTCAGAGGCGGTATTATGTCCATTGACCAGGGACAGTTCGAAGCAGGACGGTCACTTGGTTTTAACTATACGCAGACGATGTGGTACATTATTATTCCCCAGACGTTTAAGAATGTTTTACCGGCTCTGGGCAATGAGTTCATTGTACTGCTGAAGGAAACATCCGTGGCAGGCTATATTGCGCTGGCCGACTTAACCAAGGGCGGCGATATCATCAGAAGCCAGACCTTCTCAGCATATCTGCCTCTGCTTGCGGTTGCGTCGATTTACCTGTTCATGGTAATCATTTTAAGTAACCTTCAGAAACTTTTGGAAAGGAGGATGCGTTCCAGTGAAAAATAATGCGGCACCCTTCAATCCGGAAAAGGATCCTTTGATTCATGTAAAGGATTTGAAGAAATCATTTAAAGACCTTCATGCTTTAAACGGCGTGTCCATGGATATTTACAAAGGCGACGTTATCTTCGTGGTCGGACCTTCGGGAAGCGGTAAATCCACTTTTTTACGGTGCTTAAACCGCTTAGAGGAGCCAAACGGCGGAGAAATCTACTTTGAAGGCGTGGAAATCACGGACCGGAAAGTGGACATCAATCTTCACCGTCAGAAAATGGGAATGGTTTTCCAGCAGTTTAACCTTTTTCCGCACATGACGGTGATGAAGAATTTAACCAAGGCACCGATGACGCTTCAGCATAAATCCAAAGCGGAGGCGGAAGCGGAAGCAATGAAACTGCTTGAACGCGTCGGACTTGCGGATCGTGCGAATGCATATCCGAACCAGCTTTCCGGCGGCCAGAAGCAGCGTATCGCCATTGTTCGTGCCCTTTGCATGAAACCGGATGTAATGCTTTTCGACGAGCCTACGTCGGCACTTGATCCGGAAATGGTCGGAGAAGTACTTCAGGTTATGAGAGACCTTGCCGAAGAGAAAATGACCATGGTTGTGGTAACCCATGAAATGGCATTTGCGCGTGAGGTTGCAAGTAAAATCGTTTTCATGGCGGAAGGTCGGATTCTTGAGACCGGAACGCCGGATGAATTCTTCAATCATCCGAAGACAGAGAGATTACAGGCTTTCCTGGAGAAGGTTCTGTAAAGTATATAAAGAAAGAGCAGGACAATCTGCAAAGTAAAATGCCGGGGCACGAAAAGTGCCCCGGCATTTATAGCGACAGAGATATTGAATTTTCAGACAGAAGTGTACTATAATAATTTATAGTGTCGTCATACAGGGAATGACGGATTGTAAAAGGAGGACAAAAATATGATTTGTACAGTATGCGGAAAAGAATTCCCGGACGGAAGTGCGTTTTGTACAAACTGCGGAGCACCGATCAGTGCAATGTCCGCAGCACCTGCAGAAGCCGTACCGGTTGCAGTTGATGAATTTAAGACGGTAGCACCTGCAGCATATCAGGATGCGATTCCTGCGGCAGCTCCAACAGCAGCACCCGCAGAACAGTTTAAGACGGTAGCACCCGCAGCATATCAGGATGCGATTCCCGCAGCAGCTCCCGC